>JAILMH010000073.1 GCA_024692715.1 Lachnospiraceae bacterium | reverse complement strand
TTAAAAGAAATTGTTAAAGAGGCTGAAAAAAGAAAGCCGGACGCTGTCGTTATCGCAGGGGATATTTATGATAAAGCGATACCTTCTGCGGAGGCAGTGCAGATGTTTGACGGGTTCTTAAAAGATATTACGGAAGCTTTGCCGGAGGCTGAGATCATGATGATAAGCGGAAATCATGACAGCGCTGCCAGACTTAATATATACAGGAGTCTTCTTGCGCGGGAGAAGATACATATGATAGGCCTTCCGCCGGAAGCTCCTGAGGATCATATTGAAAAGCTCGTTCTTGAGGATGAATACGGACCTGTGAATTTCTGGTTGCTGCCATTTGTAAAGCCATCTATGGTAAGGCTCATAACCAGACAGGATGAAAATGACAGGGCGTATTCCTATGATGAGGTGATACATATTCTTCTTGAAAGAGAGAAAATTGATCCGGCTGAGAGAAATGTCTTTGTGAGCCATCAGTTCTACCTTCCGAAAGGAAAAGATGCTTCGGAGATAGAGAGGATGGATTCGGAAATAGTTACTGTTGGTAATATTGATGCTGTAAGCTCAGATGTGCTTGAAAAATTTGATTATGCAGCACTTGGGCACGTGCACAAGCCGATGAAAGTGGGAAATGAGTATTATAGATATTCCGGAACGCCGATGGCTTCTTCTTTCAGTGAAGCCGGCCAGGAAAAAGGTATTATAGAAGTCGAACTTAAGGCAAAGGGAGAAATCGATACTACAGTGATCCCTCTTAAACCGCTTCATGAAGTGAAAACTATAAAGGGTGAACTTGAGGAAATACTGCAGATGGGAAGTGATGACTATGTTTCGGTCATGCTTACAGATGTGGAGGGAAGCATTGAGCCTTCGGAGGCAAATGACAGGATAAAAGCGGCTTTCCCGAATGTGCTTGAAATAAGGCGTCAGAATATACGCAGAGCGGATTATTCAGGCAGAGTCAATGTAAAAAAAGAATTAGATCCGTTTGAGCTTTGCTGTTCATTCTTGGCTGAACCGGATGAAGAGCAGAAGGAGCTTTTGAAAGATGTGATAAATAGTGTGCTGGAGGCGGATAGATGAGACCTATAGAATTAAAACTGCAGTCCTTTGGTTCTTATGGAGATGAGACAGTAATCAACTTTTCTGATGTTAAGCAGAATCTTTTTCTTGTTACAGGTGATACAGGATCAGGAAAATCAACAATATTTGATGCGATAGTTTATGCACTTTATGGCAGGACAGGGTCTGTGGAGAATCCTAAAAACGGAGAGGAGCTTCAGAGCCAGTTTGCACCAAAGGGTAAGGAGCCTTTTGTAGAACTTAAATTCTCTGAGATCAGAGGCGGAGTTGAAGAGATATATAGGGTGATCCGTGTACCTAAACATAAAAGGACGAAGCTTCGCGGAGGCGGAGAGAAGGAAGTTTCTGCGTCGGTTTCGCTTATCATGCCGGATGGAACGGAGTATCCGCAGAAGGAAGCAGATAAAAAGCTTGAGGAGATCGTTGGGCTCACAAGGGAGCAGTTCATGCAGGTGGCAATGATCGCTCAGGGAGAGTTTATGAAGCTTCTCAGGGCTAAATCTGATGAAAAGAAGGAGATATTCAGGAAGCTTTTCAGAACAGGATTTTTCCAGAAGCTTGTGGATGAGCTTGGACAGCGGGTCAAGAAAAAGAGCGGAGAGATGGCTAACGTACGTTCTGTCTGCCAGACTCTGGCGGCACAGATCCGTATACCGGATGAGAGTTCGCATAAAGAGATCCTGGAGGAATGTAAGGACAGGATCATAAATGAAAGATCGCTTAATTCTGTAGTTCTCGAAGAATTTATGAAAGAGCTTGGACTATTGACAGAAGAACTTGAAAAAGAGACTGAAGAGGCGGAGAAAAAATGTAGAGAGGCTGAGAAAAAAAGAGATGATATAAGGGCTGAATATGCCAGTGCTGAAAATATAATCAAGTTTTTCAACCAGTTAGAAGAGGCGGAGAGAAAACTTGAGGATTGCATGGAGACTAAAGTGCAGGCTGCAGAGAATTTGGAACGCAGCAAAAGAATAAGAGATGCGTATGATATAAAAAATGTGGCGGTGCTTTATAATATGTCCGATAAGGCTTTGAAAGAGGCTCAGGAAGATCAGAAAAAGCAGGAGATAAGGATCAGAGAGCTTGAGAGCTTTGAAAAAGAGCTTGAGAAAGCCAGCACTGAGAAAAATACAGAGCTTCATGCGGAGCTTGAAAAGTACTCGAAGGTGAATGAAAAAGTTACGAAGTCACTTAAACTCTTTAGAGATATAAAAAATAAAGAGGAAGAACTTAAAAGGCTGGAAAAAAGCCTTGAAGAGAGAACGAAGGATGTACAGAGAGCTAAAGAAAAGCTTGAGGCGCGTGAAGCTCAGGAAAAAAGTGCGAGAGACAGAAGTGAAGAACTGAAAAACGCCAGAGAAAGATTAGTGAGCTTTAATGAAAATGTTAAAAAGCTGAAAGACTTTGGGCAGGAGTCGGCACAGCTTTCGGACAGGGAAAATGAGCTGAAAGAACAGCGGGAAAAGGTTGAAAAGGCAAATAAGAACTATGCGGTAAAGAGGGAAGAGGAGGAGAAAAAAAGTAAGGCTTACGAAGCGCTCCGAACGAAATTTATTGATGCGCAGGCGGGATTTTTAGCAAGGGAGCTTAAGCCCGGTAAGCCATGCCCTGTGTGCGGTTCATTAGAGCATCCTTCGCCGTATAAACTTACGGAGGATATAGAAAATGTCACTAGAGAAGGAGTTGAAAAGCTTAAAAAAGAGGCTGAGACTTCAAAGGCGGAGCAGGAAAGCGCTGCGCGTGAGTGCGATGTGAGCAGGACCCGGCTCGCTGAGATGGAGCAGGGATATCAGAGAAATATCGAGCAGCTCAGAGGTAAGATCAGAGACGCTCTTACGGACGGTATGAAGGAGAAGGCCGATGAAATAAAAGATGCGTCTGCGGCAAAGGCTGTAGTGGCTGAGCTTGAAAGAAAGATAGAGAGTTATGGAGTAAAGGTCAGGAGGGAAGTTGAAGAATTTGATCGTCTGCAGGCTTTTCTGAATGATGATGAGAGTAGGAATTCCTTAAAGGAAGAGTATCAGAAAGCACAGCAGCTTGAAGGGGAGGCCGGGAATCAGGCAGCGGCAGCCGGAGCAACTCTTGAAAGCCTGCTTAAAGACAGAGAATTTGACTCAAAGGAAGAGGCTGAAGATGAACTTAGGAAAGCCGGTGAGCTGAGGGAGTGCAAAGAGGAAGAAAACAGGAAAATCTCTGAAGAATATAAAGGTGTTAAAGCGGAAGCGGACAGAGTAAGAGGACTTATTGAGAGGTATAGCGTTGAGATTCCAAAACTTACAGATGAGCGGGAAAATACATTAAAGAAATATAGGGATATTCTTGAAGAGAAGAAATTTGCTGAGGATGAGTGGATTTCCCTGACGGAGAGCTATAGTCTTGAGACGGCTGAGGAGCTTAGAGAGAATTTCATAAAGTGGAGTAATGAGCAGGACACGGCAGAAGCCTTGAAGAAGAGCTCGAAGGAAGCTATAGGTGATACAAAGAAGCCTGATATGGATGTCTTAAAAGAACTTAGAAGTAAGGCTGATGAAGAATGTGAAAGAGCCAGAGCTCAGAGAGATGAATGCAGAGAGTGTTATAGGAACGATGCTGAATTATTTGAAGAACTTGATGAAAAAGCTGATGACAGAAGGCTTCTGATAGAGGAACAGAGTAAACTCAGTTCTCTTTATGAAACACTTGCAGGTAAGGTTTCCGGGGCAAGGATGGATATCGAGACCTTTGTGCAGAGAAATTATCTTGAAATGGTGCTCGAAAATGCAAACAGGAGATTTGAAAACATGTCCCGCGGGCAGTTTGAGCTTAGAATGATAGACATCGACAAGGCCGGAGAAGGAAGAATGAATCATGGGCTCGATCTCATGGTCTACTCTAATGTTACAGGAAAATCGAGGGAGGTAAGAACGCTCTCAGGCGGAGAATCATTCATGGCGGCACTTTCGCTCGCTCTTGGCATGGCTGACGTTATAACTGAAAGTGCGGCATCGGTAAATCTTGATATAATGTTTATAGACGAGGGCTTTGGTTCTCTTGACGATAATTCAAGGGATCAGGCAGTGAAGATACTAAAGGAAATGGCAGGGGGCTCAAGAACGATCGGAATAATCTCACACGTCACTGAGCTCAAGCAGCAGATAGACAGCCAGCTTATAGTAAGCAAGGATGAAGAGGGCAGCCATACGAGGTGGCAGTTCAGTTAAAAAAGGTGGAGTATAAATATGAGGGATGACGTAAAAATATATGCGCTCACACATAAAAAATATCATGCTCTTGCGGATGAGATTTATGTTCCGCTGCAGGTCGGAAGTGAAGGGAAAGAAGACCTTGGGTATTTAAGAGATGATACAGGAGAAAATATTTCTATAGAAAACAGATATTTCAGCGAGCTGACAGGAATATACTGGGTGCTAAAAAATGCAGAACCTGCGGAAATCATGGGAGTGTGTCATTATAGGAGGTATCCGCTCAATGAAAGTGGCTCTATCATGGGTGCAGAGGATTACAGGCGGATACTTAAAGACTGCGATATCATTACTTCAAAGGAAATAGAGCTTCCTGTTCCATATATCGAGGGATTTGCTGCGGATCATCACAGCAGAGACCTTGATGCGCTGAGAGAGGTGCTGAAAGAGCATTTCAGCGGATATTATGAGCTTTTTGAAGAGATAATCCATGACAGGTATACGTATTTTGGAAATATAATGTGCAGTTCATATGAGGTATTCAGAGAATATCACAGCTGGCTTTTTGAAGTGCTCTTTTTATTGAAGGAAAAGATACAGGGACATCTCGAGGATGTGGAGTATGATGATTACCACAGGCGGGTTTATGGATTTCTTTCGGAAATTTTATTATATACCTGGGTCAGAAAAAACAGGCTGAAGTCTTTTGAGAGCAAGATAGGGATAATAGAGGAAAAGGCAGAGACGAGAGAGCTTAAGGAAAGGCTTGCGGAGCTTATAAAGAAGAGGGATATAGACGGTGCACAGAAGGCCTTCGCGGAAGCGCTTAAAGTAAGGCCGGACCTGCTCATGGCGGTTTCGGATATTACTGGTGAGCTGCGCCTTACGATGGAGATCCTTGCGGCAGCGGGGCTTGAAAAGGAGCATTCGGGAAAATCCATTATAGATGATGATAATGACCTTGAGAGCCTTCTGGTATATGTAAAGAAGGTAAATGCAGCAGTTAAAGATAATGATGCCGTACAGATAAAAGAACTTAAAGTATCAGAAGAGATGATGACAGCGGCAAGAGCTGTTGTAATGCGGGCTCAGACCTGATATATAAAAGAATTTTGAAAAAAATAAAAAAAGATGTTGACAAATAGATTGATAAGTGTAATAATATCAATCGTTGCGTCGGTGATGCAACACTAAATGAATGTGCGTGAGTAGCTCAGCTGGATAGAGCGTCTGGCTACGGACCAGAAGGTCGCGAGTTCGAATCTTGTCTCACGCACTTCTTTAATATAGATATCATTACCTCTATAGTCGTGTTAAGAAATGATCTTAACACGTTTTTTTGTGCATGAAAACCATAGGAAATCACTGATTAGAAAAAATTAAATTTTTTGATTAAAAAGTGTTGACAGATTTGATTCATGCGTATATAATAATCTTCGTTGCGTCGGTGATGCAGCATCAATCAAATGAATATGCGTGAGTAGCTCAGCTGGATAGAGCGTCTGGCTACGGACCAGAAGGTCGCGAGTTCGAATCTTGTCTCACGCATATCTTTTTAATAGATATAGTTTTAAGCAGTCGTGATTGGAATTTCCACTCACGTTTTTTTGTTTTAAAGCTGAATTTGCGAAATCCTTTGCGGGCTAATTCGCTGTAATGAATCATTTGTCCTTCCAGTCAAGAGTTTATTGGCTGGAAGGATTTTTATTATGAACAAATAATGCAAAATACTTAAATTGTTCATATAATAGTGTAGACAATTTAAGAAAAAACTGCAAATTGGTCTAAATTGTAAACATAATGTTAATGTATTGCAAACACAATTCGGGGGGGGTATATAATTCAAATTGATTTTACAAGGGCTTAGAGAGGTGGCTCTTGGACGGGTAAACAAAATTCTGATGTTGTGATCCTTAGGAGAAAGGAAGGAATTATGAAAAGAAAAAAGACGTTAGCTTTGGTATTAGCTGCTTCGATGGTCTTCACAATGAATAGTGGAGTGTTTGCAGATACAAAGGCAGCTGAGGTGGATGCTGAAAGTACAGTGACTATACAGTCTGCTAATAGTTCGTATAATATTCAGTCAGCTAATATCAGTCTTGTATCATCTAATCTTGTATATACAGGAAAAGAGCAGACTGTATCTATAAGTTCTATCACATATGGTGATGATACACTTTCAAAGGGTACAGATTACGTAATATTGAATGATTCAGATAAGGGAACTGATATCGGCTCTTATACACTTACAGTAAGCGGTATGGGAAGTTATACAGGTACTGCTACAAAGGTATGGGCGATCATTTCTGAGGATACAGAATATTTTGATTATAGTGATCAGACAGAAGCTGAAATAGATTATAGTGATCTTGAAGCTGCAGCTGAGAAGGAAGAGACCATTGTTCAGCTGGATGGAGCAAAGATCACAATGCCGCAGAGCTTTGTTGAGCAGTTGCTCAGCTATGGAGTTGCGATAAATATTTCTGCAGAATCTACATCAGGAACAAAGAGCAGTATTTCAACAAATTATCCAATCGTTCCTACAACAGATGAAGCACAGATATTTGACATCAGCATCACAGCAGATGGTGAAGAGGTTGATTTTGATGGTGAAACAATCGACGTTTCTGTTGACATCGATGTAGAAGATGTTTCTGACCTTGGCAAGGGCAAAGCTTTTGCGTATTGTGTAGATACAGATGAAGAAGAGGTAGAGCTTCCAGAATATGCAGGAAAGAATTCAAGCGATGCAGAAGTAATGGATATGACACTTTCACACCTTTCTACATATGTATTTACAGGCGAGGTAGAGGCTGAAGGTACTGTAAATGTATGGTTTGGTGGTAATGCGGAATATGATAGCAGCACTACTTATGGATATGTAGTTATAGATAATGGTGATGGAACATATTCAGGAATAGATACTGATGATGATGATGAACCTGATATTAAGTGTACATTTATTGATGACGAAACAGCTTCTGGTGTTTCAATGAATAAGACAACAAATGCTTCAGGAAGCTTCAAGGTAACTGCACCTTATGCTGTAGCAGAAGGCTATCAGGCAGTTAAATGGGTAGGACTTACATCTAAAACTTATGCACTTGACTCTGACGGTGGTTATGAAGATTATTGGACAGCAGATGAGGATCTTCCGGAAGTAGCACCTGGTGCATCACTTCAGCTTGATTCTTCAAAGTATACAGCAGACGCTGATTACAACGAGTACTATGCACTTGTTGTAAAGAAACTTGATACAGTATCTTCAACATCGATTTCTGAGAACGGTCATGTGATCAAAATTGAATTGAATACAACACCAGCATACACAGGAAGAAAGATCAAGGCTTCAGATATTCTTGAGTCAGTAACTCTTGACGGCAAAGAAATTGATTCAAGCCTTGTTAAGATCAAGACAAAGGGAAGCAAGGCTGTAGGTTCAAGTGTAACTGTAACACTTAAGCGTATCACAGGACTTGATTCTACAACAAATAAGGCTATCAAGGGCAAATCCCTTTCAACAGTAACTATCAGACCTATCGAAGCATCTGAGACAGCTCTTTGGACAAAGAAATTTGAAAAAGAAGGCCAGATGCTCGTAAAGATGAAGAATAGTGATGTTAAGAAGGTATTCGCAGTTATTCCTAACGGATACAAACTTGATTCTACAAAGAAGCGTGTTAAGAAGGCTAAGAAAGTCAATATGAAGAAAGACTTTACTTATGATTCATCTACAGGATATCTTACATTTAACGGATCATGTGCTCACGGTACGATCAAGGTAAATGTAACGACAAAATAATTAAGAGTAATTCAGAGAAATAGTAAATAACCTCTCTTTATGGGAAATCGGGCAACGGGTACATACGTTGCCCGATTTTGTTGTGCGTAGAAGAGAATTGAATGATTTAGTATTTTCTTATATAATGTGTTAAACATACGAATTGATAATTTTTGAAAGGATTTTTATATGAAAGATTATGTAGTACGTGCGGCTTCCAAGAATGGCGAAGTACGTGCTTTTGCGGCAACAACAAGAAATACGGTGGAAACAGCAAGAGAGCATCATAACACAAGTCCTGTTATGACAGCAGCGCTTGGACGTCTGCTTACAGCCGGCTCTATGATGGGCTATATGCTTCAGGGTGATGACGTTCTTACGCTTCAGATCCGCGGTGACGGCCCTGCTGTAGGACTTACAGTCACAGCCAAGGCAAATGGTGATGTTAAGGGATACGCCATCGAGCCGCAGGTAATGCTCCATGCGAGAGAGACAGATCACAAGCTTGATGTGGGAGGAGCTATCGGAAAAGGTAATCTTCAGGTTATCAAGGATATGGGCCTTAAAGAGCCTTATGTCGGAAACAGCCCGTTGAGAACAGGTGAGATCGGCGATGACCTTACATATTATTTTGCTGTAAGTGAGCAGATACCGTCATCAGTCGGACTTGGTGTGCTCATGTCGCATGATAATACTGTACGTGAGGCGGGCGGATTTATCGTTCAGATAATGCCTGGCTGCTCTGATGAGACTATTACTGTTATCGAGAATAATCTTAAAAATGTAACTTCAGTGACTGACCTTCTTAAGGAGGGAAAGACACCTGAAGATATTATAAACATTGTACTTAACGGACTTGACCCTGAAATTTATGAGCAGCTTCCTACACAGTTTAACTGTGACTGCAGCGTGAGCAAGGTTTCGAAGGTTCTTATCAGTACCGGTGAAAAGGAAATGCAGAGCATGATAGATGATGGAGAGACGATCGAAGTAAAATGTCAGTTCTGTAATAAGGCATATCACTTTACTGTAGATGAGCTTAAGGTACTGCTTGCTTCTGCAAAGCAGAAAGGAAAGATCAATGAATGACGGATTCGTAAAGGTGGCTGCGGCGACTCCGAAGATCAAAGTAGCTGATGTTAAATATAATGAAGAGCAGATAGAGCTTCTTATCTCAGAAGGTGCTGCTAAGGGAGCCAAGGTGATAGTTTTCCCTGAGCTTGCGCTTTCAGGCTATACCTGCGGTGATCTCTTTGAGCAGAAGATACTCATAGATGCCTGCAGTGAAGCATTAAAAAATCTTGCTGAGTTTACGGCAAATTTTGATTCTCTTGTTTTCGTGGGACTTCCTTTTGAAGTGGACGGAAAGCTTTATAATGCGGCAGCAGTGCTTCACAGAGGTCTTGTACTTGCTATAATTCCAAAGACTTATCTGCCTAATTATTCTGAGTTTTATGAAAAGAGGCACTTCACAGAGGGAAATGCTGTTCCGAAGGTGATAGATTTTTATGGAATGGAAACTCCATTTGGAACAAATATCATCTTTGAAAACAGCTCAGAGCCAAAAGCCTTGAAGGTCGCAGCGGAGATCTGTGAAGACGGATGGGTCCTTACACCGCCTTCAATGGCAGCGGCGGCAGCAGGCGCCGACCTTATAGTTAATCTCTCCGCGAGCGATGAGGTGATCGGCAAGGATGATTTCCGCCGTACTCTTGTATCAGCTCTTTCAGCAAGGCAGATATCAGCATATGTCTATGCTTCTGCAGGAGAGGGCGAGTCCAGCCAGGATCTTGTATTTGGAGGCCACAATATCATTGCCCAGAATGGGGCTATACTTGCAGAGTCGAAGCTCTTCCACAATGAGATAACCTATGCCGATATAGATGTTGAAAGGCTTTGCGCCGATCGTCGCAGACAGAATACCTATGTCTGCAGCGGCGAAGAAGAGTATCTTAAGATTCCGTTTTCTTTAAGCGTTGAGGAGACAAGGCTTTCGCATAAGCCTGAGAGATTCCCGTTCGTACCGGATGATGCGGCATCAAGAGACAGGCGCTGTGATGAGGTTTTGAACATTCAGGCAATGGGCCTTAAAAAGAGGCTTGATCATGTACATGCAAGCCATGCGGTCATCGGAATTTCCGGAGGACTCGACTCTACGCTGGCCCTTCTTGTGACAGTCAGAGCTTTTGACAGCCTGGGACTCGACAGGAGCGGTATAACAGCAGTGACTATGCCTGGTTTCGGAACAACGGACAGAACATATACAAATGCGGTAACGCTCATAAAGACACTTGGCTGTGAGTTTCGCGAAGTGAGCATTGTCAAGGCTGTGCGCCAGCATTTTGAAGATATCGGGCATGATGAAAATGTACATGATGTCACTTATGAGAACAGCCAGGCCCGTATGAGGACTGAGATCCTTATGGACATTGCGAATCAGAACGGCGGACTCGTAATAGGTACAGGAGATATGTCAGAGCTGGCACTGGGCTGGGCTACCTATAATGGAGATCATATGTCGATGTACGGCGTAAACGCAGGGGTTCCGAAGACACTTGTGCGCCATCTTGTAAGATATTATGCGGATACCTGTGGTGAAGAGGTGCTTAAGGATGTGCTTCTGGATGTTCTTGATACGCCGGTGAGCCCGGAGCTTCTTCCTCCTACGAAGGATGGAGAGATCGCACAGCAGACAGAGGATCTCGTCGGACCTTATGAGCTTCATGATTTCTTCCTCTATTACGTCCTCAGATTCGGCTTTAAGCCATCAAAGATATACAGGCTTGCGGTATTTACATTTGACGGGATCTACTCTGCAGAGGTGATCCTTAAATGGCTTAAGACCTTCTACAGAAGATTCTTTACGCAGCAGTTCAAGCGCTCATGCCTTCCGGACAGTCCAAAGGTCGGAACTATAGCACTTTCTCCCCGCGGAGATCTGAGAATGCCTTCAGACGCAGTATCAAGGCTATGGCTTGAAGATCTGGAGAATCTTTGAAGACCGGGACCGGTAATTATTAAAAGACTATAAAATGTGTGCAATACACAAATTCATCACAAAACATTAACAATGCTTTATAATTCCTCCGATATACTGTTGCCTTAATAAATGGATTGGAATTTTTTAGGAAACGTATTCCGGAGGGATTTATTATGACAGACACATATATTTTTACAACGATAATAAGCGACCTTTCAGCTGCTGTTATCAATTATGGAGCGGGAGCAGCGATGGTTGGAGCTGCAGCAGTTCCGGGACTTCTCCGGATCTGCAGGGACAAGGCAGAGAAGAAATTTCATATATCAGGCCGCTTTTTATGGCTTATGGCGCTTACGCTGTATGCTTATTTTGCACTTACTTTAACGCTCTTTAACAGGAATTTTGGTCAGTTTGACAATTCGGAAGCGACACTTACGTTCTTTCAGATGTCAGTACTATTCCCGGAGCTTACACTGATACACCTTGCCGAGAATTTTATGCTGACACTGCCTCTGGGATTTTTGCTCCCGCAGGGATTTAAGATTTTCAGAAAGCCGTATTTCGGCGCTGTATCCGGATTAGTTATGAGTATTATCATAGAGACAACGCAGTATTTTACAGGACTTGGTCATTTTGAACTGGACGATATCATTATGAACACTCTTGGAGCTGCAGCAGGATATCTGTTTTTCATCTATGTTTCAAAGCGAATAGGTAATGGAAAAAGACAAAAGATATAAGAAAAAAGTTATAACATTGGTTTTGATCTTAATAGTCCTTTTATTCTTCACGGTGGTCGGCTGGAAGGTGTTGATGCCTTTAGTCGATATGGCTAAAGAACCGGAACGGTTTAGAGTTTATATGAAGAATAAAGGACTTTTTGGTTTGCTCATTTTTTTCTTGGCAAATGTTCTGCAGGTGGTAATAGCCATAATTCCCGGCGGACCTTTTGAGATAGCGGCAGGATATGCCTATGGAGCTCTTGCAGGTACGCTTCTTTGTGATGCAGCCATGACGGTCGGAAGCCTCATAGCTTTTTTACTTGGAAGAAAATTTGGAAGAAGAATCATGGAGATATTTTTCAGCCGGGAAAAGATCGAATCCATGAAATTCCTTACTACAGATCAAAGGTCAGATAAAATAATATTTATTCTTTTTCTGGTTCCTGGTACACCGAAGGACCTTATTTCCTATGCCGTCGGTCTTACAGATATGTCAATACCGTTATGGCTCTTTATCACAGCAGTGGGGCGTTTCCCGTCGATACTGCTTTCGGCATTGAGTGGAAGTGCGCTTGGAGCCGGAAAATATGAAATATTTGCAGCGGTTTTTCTTTTGACGATTGTGCTTGGAGCTATAGGAAATCGGTTATATAATAAATGGCAGATGAAAAAAGGAGGATGAGTGTGTGGGAGTTTTGAAACTGATACTGGGGCCGAGCGGAAGCGGTAAAACAGAGACGCTGTACCGTGATGCGATAGAAAGGGCTTCAGAAAATCTTAAAAAAAATGTTATAGTGGTCGTTCCTGAACAGACATCACACACAGTTACCGCAGACCTTATCGAGAGAACTAAGGGCGGCGGTATTTTAAACATAGATGTTTTGGGCTTTGCCCGTTTTGCCCATAGAATTTTTGACAGCGCTGGAGGAGATACGAGAGAGCTCCTTGACGATACCGGTAAAAATCTAATTTTGCGCAGAGTGGCGGCGGATCATGCTGAAGAATTGAAGATTCTTGGAAAAAACCTTAAAAAACAGGGCTATATCAGTGAGATCAAATCTGTAATTTCTGAATTTATCCAATATGATATTAATAATGAGGTGATAAGCTCGGCAGCGGCTGAGAACGGTACGCAGCGCTATCTTTCTGCAAAACTGGAAGATATCGCTGTGCTCTATCGTGCTTTCAGAGATGAACTTGGAACTAAATATATTACGAAAGAAGAGCTTTTGGATCTGGCGATACGTTCAGCAGAGCGTTCACGATTTATAGACGGATCTTCTGTATATTTTGACAGCTATACAGGTTTTACGCCAATCCAGTACAGGTTCATAAAAATGCTCATGGACCATGTGGAAGATATCACGGTTGCGCTTGATTATGACGGCAGCGACGGTGATTTTTTCAGTATGTCTGTTATTTCCATCGCTGAGCTCAGAAAGCTTGCAGATGAGCAGGGCTGGAGCGTTGAAACGGTGCGGCTTTATGAAAACGGATCTGTACGGCTTAAGGAAAGGGCAGATCTTAAGTTCCTTGAGGAGAAGATCTTTAGGAAGAAAGCTGCTGTTTATGATGAGGTGCCGGAGCATATTCATGTGACGGAGTGTTCTACACCTGCTGATGAGGTCCGTTCGGTATGCAGAAAGATCGTGGAGCTTATGCATGGCGGAGATATAAGATACCGTGAGATAGGAATAGTCCTTTCGGATACAGGAACTTATGCTTCTATGCTCAGGCGTGAGGCGGCAAGATATTCAATACCGCTTTTTGTGGATGAAACAAATGCGGTGACACTGAATCCCTTTGTTGAAATGATACGTGCGGCATTAGGTGTTGAAGCAGAGAACTATAGCTATGAAACGGTTTTTCATTTCCTCAGGACAGGGCTCACTGAATTCAGCGATGATGAGATAGATAAAACTGAAAATTATGTGCGCGCCATGAATATCCGCGGAAGAAAGAAATACAGGACAGCATGGGTCTATCACACAAAAGAGGTCACAGAGGAAGACCTTGAAACGCTTAATAAGATTCGTGAAAGGATCGTGGAACTTTTTGACCCCCTTGATGAGGTGATGAAGAAGCGCGGAGTCAGTGCAGGTGAATATACTAAAGTCCTCCGGGAATTTGCAGAGCATGAGCACATCAAAGAACGTCTGGAGGCCAAGTGCGAGGAGTTTGCAGAGAAAGGCCTTCCGGAAAAAAGTGCAGAGTATAAGCAGATTTATGACAAGATAACGGAGCTTTTTGACAGAGTTGAAAATCTTATCCCGAATGAAAAGATGACCTTAAAGGAGTATCTTGAAACGCTGAACGCAGGCTTCGACGAGATAAGGGTCGGCATAATCCCACCGGGACTCGATACTTTAAGCGCAGGAGATATGACACGAAGCAGACTCGGAAATATAAAAGTTCTTTTCTTCCTTGGACTTAATGAATCGCTCATACCGCATGAAAATAAAGGCTCAGGGATACTGTCTGACTTTGACCGTGAGTTCCTTAAAAAGCAGAATATCAGGCTTTCGCCTACTGCGGCTGAAAAGATTGGTGAAGAAAAGCTGTATTTTTACATGAATATCACAAAACCTAAGAATGAGCTTTTTCTTAGTTATTCGGCTACGGATCTTTCAGGTAAATCAAAGAGAGCTTCATACTTTTTGAATGTGGTCAGAAAGATGTTTCCTAAGCTTGTCACGAGTAAATATTCAGAGTCCTCTTTGAAGGGAATACTTACGGAAGCTGATGCTATGAGAGAGCTTGGAAAAGGGTTTGAAAGTGCCCCTGACGAGAGAACAGAGGAGCTTTACAGCTTTTTTAAGAATTCAGAAAAATACAGGCGGGCATTGAAACTTATGATGGATGCGGCATTTTTTGATTACAGGACAGATCCTATTTCAAAGGCTGCAGCAAAGGCGTTATATGGAGATAATTCAAATGCCTCAGCTTCAAGGCTTGAAAGATATGCGGCCTGTGCATATCAGCATTTTCTGCAGTATGGGCTTAAGCTCAGGGAGAGGGAGGAATTCAGCTTTGAGCGAAGAGATATGGGAACCCTGCTGCACGGAGTGCTCCAGACCTGTTCGGCGATACTTCAGGACAGAGGTATGACATTTTCCGACCTTGATGATAATGATACGGAGAAGCTTGCGAAGGAAGCACTGGATAAATTCCTCTCAGAAAATGAAAACGTGGTACTTACAAGCTCAAAGAGAAACGAGTATTTTATTACCCGAATGGCAAGGATATTAAAGAGAACTGTAGCTGTACTCACTTCACAGGCGAAGAAAGGCGAATTTAAGACCACGGGCTTCGAGAGAGGCTTTTCCTATGACGGATTTACCGGAAGGATCGACAGGATAGATACTGTCGGAGACGGGAATAAGATATATGTATCTGTTATCGACTATAAATCCGGTAATAAGGACTTTGATATATCAAGGATATATTATGGGCTTGATCTGCAGCTTGTGATCTATATGAATGCAGCAATGCAGATAGAGACAATTGATTTTCCGGGGAAGGAAACGGAGCCTGCAGGACTCTTTTATTATCATATTGATGATCCGGAGGTCAATGAATCTGACCTTAAGAGCGTCACAAAGGAAGATGCCGACCAGAAGATAAGAGAAAATCTTAAGCTCAGAGGTATCGTTAACAGTGATATTGATATCATAAGACTTTACGACAGAGAATTTTCAGGGAAGTCAGAGGTTATCCCTGTCGGGATCAAGAAAGACGGGAGCTATACGGCGGCTTCAGGTGTGCTCGGAGAAGATGGATTCAGGGTGCTTTCTGATTTTGTTAAGCATAAGACCGATGTTTTCAGAAAAAATATCATGGACGGAGATGTTTCAAAGCTTCCGGTAAAATATGACAAAAAGCTTACCTGTGAGTATTGTGCGTATAGAGATGTGTGCTTCTTTGATGAAAGGCTTAACGGATATAAGGCAAGGGCTGCCAGAAAGCTTGGAAGCACAGATGACGTTATCCTGGAGATGAAAAAGGAACTTGAGGAGGGAGAGGAATGAAATTTACAGAAGATCAGCAGAAGGTCATCGACTCCCGAAATAAAAATGTTTTAGTAGCTGCTGCTGCGGGATCGGGAAAGACGGCAGTTCTTGTAGAGAGAATCATAGAAAGAGTCTGTGACAGCGAAAATCCTATAGATATAGACAGAATACTGGTCGTTACTTTTACTAATGCCGCAGCTGCAGAAATGAAGGAAAGAATTCGTGATGCACTGGAGGCGGCTGCTGATGCGGCTCCGGAAGATGAACACCTTAAACGACAGAGATCACTTATTCATGCGGCGCATATCATGACTATCGACAGTTTCTGCAGGATGGTCATAAGGGATAACTTTGACAGGATAGGCATTGATCCGCAGTTTAGGGTTGCAGATACCAGCGAACTTGAGCTCATGCAGGAAGATGCGATGTCAGAGGTGCTTGAGGAGTCCTACGACGAGGCATCAGAGGAGTTCGGCAGATTTCTTGAGGAATTCTCGGCATCAAGAGATGACTCGGATGTCATGTCGGCAATTTCGGCACTTTTTGCATTTTCCAGAAGTAAGAGCAATCCGGACAGATGGATAACAGACCTTCTGGAAAATTACAGCTTTGAAACTAAAGAAGAGCTGATGGGTGGAGAATGGATGAAGCTTATGCTCTCAATGGTCAGAGATGAGCTGAAGGATACACTCAGGATTCTGGAAACTGCCAGATCCATAGCAGAAGAGCCGGGGGGACCCGGGCAGTATATTGAAACGCTGGATTCAGATATTGATGGGATTGAAACACTGCTTGCGGCGGAAAGTTATGAAGCCATGCGTATTGGCGCTTTAAATCAGAAATTTGCCACTCTTTCAAGAAAAAGGGGTGAAGATGTCGATGAGGGGAAAAAGGAGCGCGTAAAGGCGCTCAGAGACGTCGTAAAGACCAGTGTAAATAAGCTTAAGGATAAATGGCTTGTTAAGACTCCGGAGGAGATCTTTAAGAATATCACGGCGGTAAAACCTCTGATCGAGGAGATAATCAGGCTCACCCTCAGATTTTCTGAAAAATTCGGTGAATTGAAGGAAAATAAAAATGTCATTGATTTCGCTGACCTTGAGCATATGGCGCTTCAGATACTCGAAACTGATGCAGGGGAAGAGTATAAAGAGTACTTTGAGGAGATAATGACAGATGAGTATCAGGACAGTAATAGCGTTCAGGAAGCGATACTTACAGCAGTGGCGAGAGATAATAATTACTTCTGTGTAGGGGACGTTAAGCAGAGTATTTATAGCTTTAGACTGGCTGAGCCGGAGATATTTGTAAGAAGATATAATTTTTCTGAAACTGATGAGAAGTCGGAAAGAATAGTGCTTTCGAAGAATTTCCGAAGCAGAGAGGAAGTTATAGATGCGGTAAACGCTGTTTTTAGACCTATAATGCATGAGAATATCGGCGGAGTAGAATATGACGAGGATGCAAGCCTTTATTACGGAGCAGATTATTCTGATACAGGTGTTGACCACACCGCTGAGCTTGAGCTGATAACGGCAGACAGCGATGGTGAAATTGACTCAACAGTTCTTGAAGCGAGAGAAGTTGCTTCAAGGATAAAGGAAATGGCCGGAAGCTATATGGTGGAGGACAGGAAGACAAAGACTACCCATAAGGCAGAATACAGAGATTTTGTGATCCTTTTGAGATCGCTCAGCGGGGTTGATGAGGTGTATGCTGAGCAGCTTGAGGCAGCGGGGATACCTGTGTATATCGAGTCGAGAACAGGATATTTTCAGACCGAAGAAATAAGGACTATGATCTCATTTATAATGGTCCTAGACAATCCGAGACAGGATATTCCGCTTTCGTCACTTATGAAAAGTGTCATTGGAAGCTTTACAGATGCAGAAATGGCAGAGATCCGTCAGGCACGTCCTGAAGGCTGTTTTTATGATGCACTCCGAAGTGCTGCAGGTGAGATGGAGCTTGAAGAAAATGCGGTTCCGGCTTCTGATGGATTAAAAAATAAAAGTATATTATTTTTAAAAATGATAAAAGGCTATAGAGAAGAATCTACATACCTTCCTATACATACACTCATAGAAAAAATCATAGATGAGACCGATTACGGAATCTATGCTGAAACCAGAGGCGGGTCCGCCAGGGCCAATCTGGATATGCTGATCCAGAGAGCTGCGGATTATGAGGCAACAAGTTATAAGGGACTTTTCTTTTTTATCCGCTATATTGAGAAAATGAAAAAGTTCGATATGGATTTTGGTGAGGCTTCGGGAACAGGTGACGAGGCAAATGCAGTAAGGATAATGAGTATTCATAAGTCAAAGGGACTTGAATTTCCGGTTGTTTTTGTTTCCAACCTTTCAAAGCAGTTTAACATGAGGGACCTCAGCGGAAAGCTGATAATGGATTCTGAGCTTGGAATAAGCACTGACAGGACAGATCCTGAAACAAGGATCAGGAGCGGAAGCATGCTTAAAAATGTCATTGCGGAAAAGCGTCGCAGGGCGCTCATAGGCGAGGAACTCAGGGTGTTTTATGTGGCGATGACCCGTGCAGAGGAAAAGCTCATAATGACTGCGGTGGTAAAGGATCCTGAGAAAAAGCTTGAAGGTGGCGGAACAGGAATACTTCACGCTTCATCTTTCCTTGATTTTGTCATCGAAGCGCTTGATTCCGGAGAGATTTCGAAGCAGCTGGATGTGATAGTAAAAAATATCGCAAAAGAGGCAGAAGAGGCTGTTATGGAGGCTATAACTGTTGCTGACAGACGAAGTATGTTTGAACGCATAGATACAGGAAATGTGTATGATGAGGCGGTAAGACAGGAATTAGGGGAAAATCTCCTCTGGAAATACTCACATGAGAAATCCTTTGAGGTTCCGGTGAAGGTCTCTGTTTCAAGGCTAAAGCAGGCGCAGCTTGAAGAAATGCAGGAGGCTGCGGTCTCTAATAAGGTCATCATAGAAGATGAAGCCGAAGAACCGGAAGCAGAGGAGAAGAAATCTTCAAGAAATCCGGAACTTGGGGCTTTGCGTGGTACAGCCTACCATAAAGCTTTTGAGCTTATCGACATCGATAAGATACATTCTCTTAAGGATGTGTTTGCATATCTGGAAGAGCTTGTTGAATCAGAGCAGCTTACAGAAGAGGCAGCAAAGCTGATATATGCAAAAGATATCCTGGCATTTTCAAAAACTGAACTGGCGGCCAGAATGAAGGCGGCAGAAAAAAAAGATTCGCTTTTTAGAGAGCAGCCGTTTATAATGGGAAGACCGGCTTCTGAAATAGATGAAGCATGGCCTGAAGAAGAAAAAGTTCAGATTCAGGGAATAATTGATGCATTTTTCATAGAAGGTGATAAAATATACGTTGTCGATTATAAAACCGACCGTGTTAAAAACAGCGAAATACTTAAAGAAAGATATACGATACAGCTCGATCTGTATGCTGAGGCACTCCATAATCTCACAGGACTTGAAATAGGTGACAGGATCATCTATTCGGTAGCTCTTCAGGAGGCGATATCTCTTGGGGAAGGAGAGGATAGGGAATGTTAAAACAGTTTTCTGATAAAAGAATATGGCTGTCGGTCCCGCTTGGGATCACGGCGGCCATTGCGTTGACGCAGCTGATCAATATAATCGGTCTTTTTAATGTATTTCCGAAGTATTCAGAGGAAGTACAGCCGAGAATGTTCATGCTCCCGCTTGAAACAGGAATAGTGCTTTACGGGGTGATCACGCCTGTCATAGAGGAGACGATCTTTAGATGGATGTTCTTCGGAAGGCTTAAGATATATATGGCAACTGCGGCAGCAGCGATAGGCTCAAGCATCATATTCGGAATATATCACGGAAATCTTATTCAGTTTATCTATGCTTCACTTTTTGGTCTGATACTGTGCTTTGTGTACTGGCGTTTTGACGGCGTGGCAGCTTCTATGCTGACCCACGGTGCTGCCAACATCGCGTCATATGTTACGGCGCTGGTCCCGTTTTTTAAATTCATGGGAACACTGCGGGGGCAGATTATTTCGTGTCTGGTCTGTATGATATTGATGTTTTTTATCATTCGTTACATGTACGACACAAGACCTGCTGATAGAAGTGAAGTAAAAAAATATATTTTTCCACAGAAATAGGAGAGTAAAAAATGAATGACACTTATGTAGAATGCCTTGTGTCCCGGAAACCTAATCCGGCGGCTCCGCTCATACGTTCTGCCGCTTATGGATTTACTGCTGCATTTTTGCTGTTTGGACTGCTTTTTCAGGGGATATTATTCCTCATACTTGGAGCGGCAGGAGCAGCAGCGTGCTATTTTCTTCTGCCGGCTTTATCGGTAGAATACGAATATCTGTATGTTTCCAGGGAATTTTCTGTTGACAGGATCATCGGAAAAGAAAAGAGAAAGACAGTTTATGATGTGACAATGGACAAAATGGAGCTCTTTGCCGAGGAAGGAGCATATCAGCTGGATCAGTATAAAAATATTGAAAATGTGCATGATTTCAGCTCAGGAGAAAAGGATGCCAGACGCTTTATAATGGTGCTCAGAAATTCTAACGCTTCCGAGAAATTAATACTGGAAGCGAGTGATGAACTTGTGGATGCTATACGCAATGTTTATCCTTCTAAAGTATTTCTTAAAAAGTGAGAACAATATTATTTTGCGTTGACACATATAATCAATTTTGCTAGTATAGACAAAATTAAAAGTTTAGGCTATGGAGGTTTATGATGAGTCAGATTATTGGCGATGGAATTACTTTTGATGACGTTCTCCTGGTACCTTCTTATTCAGAAGTTACCCCGAACATGGTGGATATTTCTACACACTTGACAAAAAAGATCAAGTTGAATATCCCGATGATGAGTGCCGGCATGGATACTGTTACAGAGAGTGGTATGGCAATTGCGATGGCACGTCAGGGCGGAATCGGAATAATCCACAAGAACATGTCGATCGAAAGACAGGCAGAAGAGGTTGACAAGGTTAAACGTTCAGAGAATGGAGTTATCACTGATCCATTCTATCTTTCAGCAGAAAATACACTGAAGGATGCCGATGATCTTATGGCAAAGTTTAAGATCTCTGGTGTACCTATCACAGAGGGAAAGAAACTTGTCGGAATCATCACAAACCGCGATCTTAAATTTGAAGAGGATTATACAAAGAAGATCAGCGAGTGTATGACAAGCGAAGGTCTTGTAACAGCACCTGAGGGAGTTACACTTGAAGAAGCAAAGAAGATCCTTGCAAAGTCAAAGAAGGAGAAGCTTCCAATCGTCGATAAAGATGGCAACCTTAAAGGACTCATCACCATCAAAGATATTGAGAAGCAGATCAAGTATCCTCTTTCAGCAAAGGATGATCAGGGACGTCTTCTCTGTGGTGCAGGTGTAGGAATCACAGCTAACTTTATGGAGCGTGTACAGGCTCTTGTTGATGCAAAGGTTGACTGTGTAGTTCTTGACTCGGCTCACGGACATTCAAAGAATGTTATCGATTGCTGCCGTAAGATCAAGCAGGCATTTCCTGACCTCGACGTTATCGTTGGTAACGTTGCAACAGGTGAAGCTTGTAAGGCACTTATTGAAGCTGGCGCAGATTGTATAAAGGTCGGTATCGGACCTGGTTCTATCTGTACAACACGAGTTGTTGCAGGTATCGGTGTTCCTCAGATCACAGCTATCATGGATTGCTATAAGGTAGCTCGTGAGGCAGGTATCCCGATCATCGCTGATGGTGGAATCAAGTATTCAGGTGATATCACAAAGGCACTTGCAGCAGGTGGTTCTGTAGTTATGATGGGATCAATGCTCGCAGGCTGTGATGAGGCACCTGGTTCATTTGAGCTTTATCAGGGACGTAAGTACAAGGTATACCGTGGAATGGGTTCTATCGCTGCCATGGAGAATGGTTCTAAGGACCGTTACTTCCAGGAGGGTGCAAAGAAGCTTGTTCCTGAAGGTGTAGAAGGACGTGTGGCTTATAAGGGACGTCTTGAGGACACGATCTTCCAGCTTATCGGCGGTATCCGTTCTGGTATGGGTTACTGTGGTGCAAAGGATATTCCTACACTTCAGGAGACAGGACGTTTCGTAAAGATTACATCAGCTGCACTTCGTGAGAGCCATCCTCATGATATTCACATTACCAAGGAGGCACCGAACTACTCTGTTGATAACAAAGAGTAATTAAAGTTTATGATTTACTACATTAGATCCGAATTCGTTAAAGCGTTAACTCGAAAATACACAAGATATTATCTGCTTGGAATAGTAGCAGTATGTCTGCTTGCAAATCTTGCCATGTCAGCATTCAGAAGTATTATTTACGGTATGAATGACGGTACCTTTGCATACAACTTAATAATGTTTGCCAAAGGATTTTTCTGGGTACCGTATTACAGCTGCATATTCATAGCAGATATAGTTTTTGGAGACACGTATCCAGATCCTCGAATAAGAGATAAGTCTACGATAGGGCTTTCAAGAACAAGTATCTTTATCGGAAAGTTCATAACAGAGCTTATGATGTTGGTCATCTATGCGGTTATAGCTCTGGTTGTATTCCTTGTGATAACCCCGTTGTTTCAGGTACATGATGGAACGATAGATGCCGCAGTAATACTTGATTTTGCGTATGCTGTACTGATCACAATGCCTCTTTTTGTAGCAGGTGTTGCGTTGGGTAATATGTTCCTGTTCTCTGCAAAAACAAAGAAACAGGCATATATTGCTTTTGCGATAGGAGTGATTCTTATACCTAGAGTGATCACATTCCTTGCAACAGATCATATCAGACTGCTTCCGTGTGTATGGATCACAAAGATCCTTATCACGCCACAGTTTCAGACGCTTCAGTTTTATGCGACAAGAGATGTTCCGAAGATCATTATTTCAGCAATTGTTTACACGGTTATTGCATGTATCATAGGATGCAGGAACTTTAATAAAAGGGAATTTTGAGATTATGATAGTAAAATTAAGGCGGGCAGTGGGAACACTGCCTGCAATTTTTATAATGTGTTTTATTTTTTGGATGAGTGCTCAGCCTGCGGATAAGTCTACAGATATCAGCACCAGTTTTACAAAAGAAATTGAAATGGTTGTCAAGGTGTTCACTAATCAGGACTGGACCCAGGAAGAGATGGATCTGGTCGCGCAGGAAAGAGATCAGCCAATAAGAAAAATTGCTCATATGACAGAGTACGCAGTACTTGCGTTAAGCTTTGCTCTCGCCTTATATGTGTGGGAGATAAAAGGAAAAAAATTCTATATTATTGTTTTTTTAAGTTCGGTCGCATATGCCTTTACGGATGAATATCATCAATCGTTTGTGGAAGGCAGATATGACAGTCTCGTGGATGTGGCGATTGACAGCACCGGAGCGCTTATTGCCATACTTATCCTATTAGCGATTGCTAACAAATGTAAAAGAAAAAGCTTGACTGTAAAAAGATAATGTAGCACTATTAAAGACAGGATTTATAACTGTTCTCAAGAAACACGTGTAAATCGTGTTATCTGGTTACAGTACTGGCATTAAAAGGAGATACAAAAAATGCGATTAGGACGTAATGATGCTTGCTGGTGCGGCAGCGGCAAGAAATATAAGAACTGCCACATTAACTTCGATCAGAAGATAGAAGCATTCAGAGATGCAGGACATATTGTTCCGGATCATAGTATTTTAAAGAGTCCTGAAGATATTCAGGGAATTAAGGAAAGTGCAAAGATCAATATCGCTTGTCTTGACTATGTTGCAGAGCACATCAAGGCAGGTGTTTCAACACTTGATATCGATAACTGGGTAGCAAAGATAACGGCTGATATGGGCGGAGTTTCTGCATGCCTTAACTACGAGGGATTTCCGAAGAATTGCTGTACATCGATCAATGATCAGGTCTGCCACGGTATCCCGAGTGCAGATGATATCCTTAAGGAAGGGGATATTGTAAATGTTGACTGTTCTACTATCTTAAACGGATATTTTTCTGATTCATCAAGAATGTTCATCATTGGTGAGACAACACCGGAGAAGAAAAAGCTTGTAGAAGATGTTAAAAAGTCTATAGAGATCGGTCTTAAAGAGGTTAAGCCATGGAAGTTCCTTGGTGATATGGGAAATGCTATCAATCAGTTCTGCATGTCACAGGGTTATTCAGTAGTTAGAGAAATTGGCGGACATGGATGTGGTAAGGAATTCCATGAAGAACCTTGGGTAAGCTTTGTTTCAAAGCCAAATACTGAAATGCTCATGGTCCCTGGAATGTGCTTTACAATTGAGCCAATGGTAAATTTAGGTAATCCAGACATCTACGAAGATGAAGACAATGGATGGACTATCTACACTGAGGACGGGTCACCATCTGCCCAGTGGGAAATACAGCTTGTAGTAACCGAAGACGGTTATGAAATAATTACCTATTAATAGGAGAATAAAAAATGAGTCTGATGAAGATGCCCGGCGAGTACAAAAGTAAAATGGATGTAATCCAGACAGAGATCGCCATCAAAGAAGCAAAAGATTATTTTGAACGTGCATTAGCAAACGAGCTTAATCTTACACGAGTTTCAGCACCGCTTTTTGTAAAGCCTGAGACAGGTCTTAATGATAACCTTAATGGCGTAGAGAGACCAGTTGCTTTTGATCTTAAGGAAGACGGTATTAATGTTGAGATCGTACACTCACTTGCAAAGTGGAAGCGCTACGCATTAAAGAGATATGGTTTCAAGTCAGGAACCGGTCTTTATACAGATATGTGTGCTATCCGAAGAGATGAGGACACAGATAATCTTCATTCAATCTATGTAGACCAGTGGGATTGGGAGAGGATCATAGAGAAGAGAGAGCGTAATTACAATACCCTTATCGATATGGTCAACCACGTTTATACAGCTCTTAAGGTAACTGAGGCTTATCTTGCTTCAAAGTATAATTTCCTTGAGACAATCCTTCCAAATAACATTAGATTTGTTAGTACTCAGGAGCTTGAGGACATGTATCCGGACCTTGATCCCAAGGAAAGAGAGTATCGCTTTGTAAAGGAAAACGGAGCTGTATTCCTTACTCAGATCGGTGACAAGCTTGCTTCAGGCAAACCGCACGATGGCAGAGCACCAGACTATGATGATTGGAGCCTTAATGGCGATATCATCGTTTATTATCCTGTTCTTGACTGCGCATTTGAGATCTCTTCAATGGGAATTCGAGTAGACGCAGAGGCGCTTAAGAGCCAGCTTAAGAAGGCGGGCTGTGAGGAGAGAGCAGAGCTTGAGTTCCAGAAAATGGTACTCAATGACGAGCTTCCATACACCGTAGGTGGTGGTATCGGTCAGTCACGTATCTGCATGTATTTCCTTCGCAAGGCACACATCGGAGAGGTTCAGTCTTCGGTCTGGACAAAGGAAGATGTAAAGGCTGCAGAAGAGCTTGGGATCAACCTTCTTTAATTTTTTAGCAATTTTTAAGAAATTGTTTATTAATTATAATTTGACGAATTATCGGGGAAATTAGAATTGGAACTCGTTAAATTGATGTTGCATTGGTAGAAAAAATCTGATTTTTGAAAAACTGTTTTGTTTGATTTCAACAAAAATGATTTATTTTTTAAAATACAATCTCAAAATGTGATGTTAAATCGTAAAAAAACTAACTTTGAATTAAAAAAAACTATATTGACTTGAAAATTCAGCCGAGTATAATATCCTTTATGGCAAACAAATTGTACGGAAAAAAGTACTGTATACACTTTGCCCACAGAGTTTTAGATGAGAATTATGAGGGTATAGTCAAAGCCTTTTGAAGGTGGCTTTGGTGAAAGTTTTCGAAAGAGGTGTTTTTAATGCGTAAACGTCACATTAAACTGAATCCGCAGCAGGTAAAGGAATTTGTTACCACAAGTTCTAAGTGTAACTTTGATATAGACGTTTTCTATAACAGAGTTATCATTGATGCGAAGTCAATGCTCGGTGTACTTGGTCTTGATTTTACAAAGACACTTACAGTACAGTATCAGGGCTATGACGACAAGTTCGAAGCGATGATCGATCGCTTTGCAGTTGCTTAATAGTCAGCATTCCCCAATGCAAACTATAGAATTACTCCCGGTAAGAACAGTTTCCCCCTGTTCGTTACCGGGAGTATTTCATTTTAAAGGTAAAGGATGAAGACGATAGAAATTTCTGTCCGCTCTTTGGTTGAATTTATCCTTCGAAGCGGTGATATTAATAGAAAAAAACGTGCGGCTCCGGAAAATGCCATGCTTGAAGGCGGACGTATCCATCGGATGATACAGCGTAAAATGGGCTCTGATTACAGAGCTGAGGTACCGCTGTCCCATCGTGTGAGCTACGACAGCTTTGAAATTGTCATTCAGGGAAGAGCTGACGGAATAATAGACAACAGCACTGGAGTTATTATTGATGAGATAAAGGGAATTTATCTGAATCTGAAATATCTGGATGAACCGATTCACGTTCATCTGGCTCAGGCAAAGGTATATGCGGCGATCTATGCACTTCAAAATGATCTTGAGAATATCGGAGTCAGGATGACTTACTGTAATCTTGATACAGAGGAGCTTAAATATTTTGAATATACCTTTGCTTCGTCGGAGCTGAATGAATGGTTTGGCAATCTGATGGATGAATATGCAAGATGGGCAAGATTTACAGTAGAGTGGGAGGAAAAGAGAAATGCTTCTATAAAGCAGCTTGAATTCCCGTATACCTACAGGCGGGGTCAGAAGGATCTTGCTGCTGCGGTCTACAGGACGATCTACCATAAAAGAAGACTTTTTCTTGAGGCACCTACAGGTGTGGGAAAGACGCTCTCTGTCCTGTTTCCATCTATCAAAGCGATGGGAGAGGGTATTGCAGAAAAAATATTTTATCTTACAGCTAAGAACATAACAGGTACGGTAGCGTCAGATACCTTTACGCTGCTCAGTGAAGGCGGACTTGAGTTGAAGACAGTATCGATAGCTGCGCGGGAAAAGACCTGCCTTTTAGATGAAGTAAAATGTACTCCGGAGGAGTGTCCGTATGCAAAAGGACATTTTGATCGCATAAATGATGCATTATTTGAGATATTACATAGCAGAAATTCTTTTACCAGAGAAGAAGTAATGACTTTTGCCAAAGAACATAAGGTTTGTCCTTTTGAACTGACGCTTGATATATCGAGCTTTTCTGATGCAGTGATCTGTGATTATAATTATTGCTTTGACCCGGATGTGAGTCTGAAACGTTTTTTCGGGGATATGCAGAGACATGATTATCTTTTTCTTGTGGATGAGGCACATAATCTGGTTGAGAGGGCCAGAGAGACTTATAGTGCTGAACTTTATAAAGAGGACTTTTTAAGGATTAAAAGGATGCTGCAGGATAAAGAGCCGAGGACTGCGAGAGCTTTGGGAAAGTGCAATGAAAAACTTCTTGAAATGAAGAAGTCAGGCGGTGATTTTGAAGTAGGGACTAATATGGATAAATTCCTTGAATCCCTTAGGAGAGCAGCGTCTTCATATTCGGATATGCTTGAAGAAAGAAATCGAAGGCACGAAGCAGTAGAGGATGAGCTTATGGAGTTTTATTATAATGTGAGGTCTTTTCTTGGTGTTGCCGAGATTTTTGATGAAAACTATGTTAATTATACGGAAATAGTCGCAGATGGAAGGTATAGATTAAAGCTTTTCTGTGTAAACCCTTCCACAAATCTGCGTCGTCGGCTTGACCTCGGGCGAAGCGCAGTATTCTTTTCGGCAACGCTGCTTCCGGTGAGATATTATA
Source organism: Lachnospiraceae bacterium (assembly GCA_024692715.1). Classification (GTDB taxonomy): domain Bacteria; phylum Bacillota; class Clostridia; order Lachnospirales; family Lachnospiraceae; genus NK4A144. The sequence goes on along the minus strand of JAILMH010000073.1, from coordinate 44,201 downwards.
TGGATCTGATATCCGGCGACAGGACTGACTATACGGTTTATGCGGCTTCGACTTTTGATCCGTCAAAGAAAGGCGTATTTATCGCTTCTGATGTGAGCTCTAAATATACGAGAAGGAACCGTGGTGAATACCAGGCGATAGCCGGATATATCCGTGACATCATATCAGTGAAAAAAGGCAAGTATATGGCCTTTTTCCCCAGCTATTCCTTTATGGACAATGTGTTAGAAGCATTTATGGGCTTTGATCAAAAGGGAATCGAATGTATTGTGCAGGACAATAACATGTCGGAAGAGTCCAGGAAAGATTTTCTTGAAAGATTTACAGGAAAAAATGGAGATGAAGGTACTCTTTTAGGATTCTGCGTGCTTGGAGGAGTATTCTCTGAGGGTATCGATCTGAAAAATGACAGTCTCATAGGTGCGGTTATAGTAGGTACAGGCTTTCCGATGGTGTGCAGGGAAAGAGAGATATTAAAAAACTATTTTGAAGAAAATGGTGAAAACGGTTTTGATTACGCATATCGCTACCCCGGAATGAATAAAGTTTTACAGGCTGCTGGCAGAGTTATCCGGACAGAGGAGGATACAGGTGTGGTCGTGCTTCTCGATGAAAGGTTTCTAGAGAACAGTTACAGCGGACTTTTCCCAAGGGAATGGGAAAATATGCAGGTAGTACGCAGAGGTGAAGTGAAGAAAGAGACAGAAAAGTTCTGGAGCAGTGTCGGAACTGGCGATTTTGATACAAAATAATGTATTTTTGTGGTACGATAATAGCGTGTGAGGAAAATTATAAATGAAAACAAATATTGTATTGATCGGAATGCCGGCATCCGGCAAAAGTACTGCCGGAGTCATTATGGCCAAGGTCCTTGGAATGGATTTTATCGATGCGGATCTTGTGATCCAGAAAGCTGAAGGCAAACGCCTTGAGGAAATTATAGATGAGAAAGGCGTTGACGGATTTATTGAGACTGAAAATAGGATCAATTCCGGTATTAATGCCGAAAACACCGTTATCGCCACAGGCGGAAGCGCTGTCTACGGACGTGAAGAGATGGAGCATTTCAAATCTATCGGATATGTTATCTATCTTAAAGTTGACTATGATACACTTACCAAACGTCTTGGGGATATCAAGCAGCGTGGTGTTGTCGTAAGAAAAGGGCAGACATTCAGAGACCTGTACGATGAAAGAGTTAAGCTCTATGAGAAATATGCTGATATAGTTATTGATGAAAATGAAAAAAATGTTGAGCAGATCGTTGTTGCAGCAGCAGCGGCCTGGCAAAAGAAAAGGAATAGCTGATCGCAATCACATATGAGAGAAAAAAAAATTGATGATTCGGACGTAAAGTGTAAGGATGTTGAAAATCTTATACAGCCCTTCTTGGATAATAAATTGAATATTGACGACATGAAGCTGCTGTATGGGCACATTCAGCATTGCCATGACTGCTATGATGAGCTTGAGATAAGATATCTTCTCAAAGAGGGTATAAAGCGTATAGAGGATGGTGAGGCTCTTGATCTGAAAAAAGAGCTTGAAGAAAGGCTTTACCGGGTAAAACAGCGTATATTACTGGCAGACAGGATGCAAAACGTTATCTTTCTTGGTGAAGCTCTTGCTATCTTGCTTACAGCAGTGAATATAATTATTAATCATTTTGAATAAAAAGGAAATTCAGCACTATATATGAGTGAAAAAATACTTTTAATTGATGGACATTCCATGATGAACAGAGCTTTTTATGGAGTCCCTGATCTTACTAATTCAGCAGGTGTGCATACCGGAGCGATCTACGGCTTTTTTAATATAATTCTTAAAATACTTGAAAGTGAAGCTCCGCAGTTTTTTGCAGTAGCCTTTGATGAGCATGCCCCTACGTTCAGGCACAAGATATATGCCGAATACAAGGGTACAAGAAAGCCTATGCCGGAGGAACTTCATCAGCAGATCCCTCTGGTAAAAGATATTCTCATGGCAATGGGAATACCGGTCGTTTCAAAACCGGGGCTTGAAGCGGACGATATATTGGGAACGATAGCATTCAGAGCTGAAAAGAAAGGTATGGATGCAACGATCGTTTCGGGAGACCGTGATCTGCTTCAGCTTGTTACAGAGAAGATCACGCTTCTGCTTCCAAGAACAGTAAAGGGGCAGACAAACGTGGAACGTTTCACACCTGCAGCTGTTAAAGAAGAGTATAGCGTAGAACCAAAGGGAATAATCGATCTAAAGGCTCTTATGGGCGATTCATCCGATAATATTCCGGGTGTCCCAAAGGTTGGCCCGAAGACGGCTACAGAGCTTTTGGTAAAATACGGAGACCTCAATGGAGTAAAGGAGCATATTCCGGAAATCACTAAAAAGAGTATCCGGGAGAGCCTCGAAGCTCATTTTGATATGGCTGAACTCAGTCAGACACTGGCTACTATCAATACAGAATCCGATATAGAATTTGATTTTGATAAAGCGTCTTATGAGGGACTTGGAACACCTGAGGCTGTCAAGATGCTTTCTGAGCTTGAGCTTAAGAAGCTTGTAGACCGACTTGGCGGAGCTGAGCTTGTGGAAGAAGAGAAGCTTGAATTCAAAGAGGTAACTGAGCTTTCAGAGGCAGAAGAGATTTTTGAAAAACTTGCAGACGCTGAAACAGTTGGGTTTGCTGCGGATATCGAAGCTAATGAGATAGCCGGAATTGCCTTTGTGAGCAGTGAAGCATGGTATATTCCGAATGGCGGTTTTATGACATCGGCTTATCTTGCCGATCATTTAATAAAACTTGTTGAAAATTGCAGCGGAACATTATATACAGCGCATCTTAAAGATCTTTTGAAGGCCGTAAAGCTTCCGAATAGTCTTAGGCTTATTGACTATGAGCTTGAGTTTTATCTTCTCGATCCGCTCAGAAATGACTATGCGATTCCTGAGAAAGCGCAGGAAGCTGCGGCAGAAGCCTATGAGAATGGACCTAAATATTTTGAACGTATCGAAAGTGAAGGAATGAAAGATCTTCTTGAAAAGGTCGAAATGCCTCTTTGTTATGTGCTTTCCAATATGGAAGCTGAAGGCATTGCGATCCGTAAGGATATGCTTCAGGATTTCAGTGCGCAGCTTAAAGAGAAGATAGATAAGCTTGAAAAGAGTATTCATGAAGCCGCAGGTGAAGAGTTTAACATTAATTCGCCAAAGCAGCTTGGTGTCATTCTTTTTGAAAAAATGGGCTTAAAGGGCGGAAAGAAGACTAAAACAGGATATTCTACAGCTGCAGGTGTACTTGAAAAGCTTGCACCTGAAGTACCTTTTGTGCAGGATGTCCTTGAATACAGGACTTTAAGCAAGCTTAAAGCTACATATGCTGACGGACTTGAGCCGTATATCGATGAGACGGGAAGGATTCATTCGACCTTTAATCAGACGATAACAGCTACAGGACGAATAAGCTCTGCAGATCCGAACCTTCAGAACATTCCGGTAAGGACAGAGCTTGGAAGAACGCTCAGAAAGGCTTTTGTACCAAAGAAAGGTTGGAGCTTTACAGATGCGGATTATTCACAGATAGAGCTTAGGATACTTGCTTCTCTTTCAGGGGATCAAAAGCTTATCGATGCCTATAAAGGCGGAAAAGACATTCATGCCATTACAGCATCAGAAGTATTCCATGTTCCATTTGCTGAAGTTACCTCTGAATTAAGACGTAAGGCCAAGGCGGTAAATTTCGGTATAGTTTATGGAATAAGTGCTTTTGGACTCAGTCAGGGACTTTCAGTTTCGAAGTCTGAGGCAAATGAATATATAGAAAAATATTTTGAAACTTATCCGGGAGTCAAGCAGTTTCTTGATGACCTTGTTGAAAGAGCAAAGGAAAAAGGCTATGCTGAAACATATTTTTCAAGACGCAGACCTATGCCTGAGCTTAAGTCTTCAAACTTTATGCAGCGTTCATTTGGAGAGAGAGTAGCCATGAATGCACCTATTCAGGGCACCGCTGCAGATGTAATAAAAATTGCGATGATCAATGTCTTTAAGAGGCTTGAAAATGATGGCTTAAAGTCAAAGCTCATTCTTCAGATCCACGATGAACTTCTCATCGAGACTGCTCCGGGTGAGGAAGAGGCAGTTAAGAAGATCTTAAATGAAGAGATGATGGGTGCAGCTGAGCTTGCAGTTCCGCTTGAGATCGAAGTGAATGGCGGAAATAACTGGGATGAAGCACATTAAAATGTAGGACAGAGGTGAAAGTATGAAAATGATTGGTATCACCGGCGGTGTGGGCGCTGGAAAGTCAGAGATTATGGCTTACCTTTCACGTTCCTGTAAGTGCAGGGTAGTCAGAGCTGACGAAGTTGCACACCTTGTTACGCAGCCGGGAAAAGCCTGTTATATGAGGCTTGTGAGTCTGCTTAATGATGATATACTCAATACCGACGGTACAATAGACCGTCGAAGGATGGCAGAAAAGATCTTTAGCGATTCCGGTCTTTTAAGTTCTGTAAATTCCATAATTCATCCGGCAGTCAAGGAGTATGTGCTGGAGGATGTAAAACGGGAAAAAGAGCTTGGAAGAATTGATTTTTATTTTCTTGAGGCGGCACTTCTGATCGAGGAAGGGTATGATCGGATATGCGATGAACTGTGGTATATATATACTTCAGATGAGGTTCGCCGAAAGAGGCTAAAGGAATCGAGGGGATATACCGATGCAAAGATATCAGCCATAATGGCGGCTCAGCAGAGCGATGATATGTTTAGACGGTATTCGGCACATGTAATCGATAATTCGGGGGAGCTGGAAAGTACTTACGCTCAGATTGATGAGGTAATCCATGGAGAGTACAAAAACTAATTTAACGGAGCAGCTTGTTTACGGCCTTGATATTGGCACGAGAAGCATAGTTGGTACGGTGGGGTATCAGAACAACAAAAAATTTCATGTAATTGCAATGCAGACAAGAGAACATGATGACAGAGTCATGCTCGATGGTCAGATCCACAAGATCGAAGGCGTTGCGGATGAGATCAAAGAAGTCACGGAGCAGCTGGAGGCTAAGCTTGGAAGGGAGCTGGATGATGTCTGTATTGCTGCAGCCGGACGAGTTTTAAGGACAGTTCAGATTCATGTAGATAAGATATTTGATGAAGAACGCGATGTTACAGGAGAGGATGTTTATTCTCTTGAACTGATGGGAGCCGAAAAGGCTTTTTCAGAATTTGAAAAGAAAAATGATACAAGGATACGCTTTTATTGTGTAGGATATACGGTTGAAAGGTATTATCTGAACAATTATCAGATGAGCAGCCTTGTAGATCATAAGGCAGAGGAAATAGGTGCAGATATCATTGCAACATTTCTTCCGGAAGAAGTCGTTGACGGCCTTTACAAGGCAGTCGGTATGGCAGGACTTCGTGTAGCAAATCTTACGCTGGAGCCTATCGCTGCCATGGAAGTGGCAATTCCTCCTTCATACAGAATGCTTAATATCGCTCTTCTTGATGTGGGAGCCGGTACGAGTGATATCTGTATCACAAGGGATGAGGCTATCATAGCCTATGGAATGATCCCGAGTGCGGGCGATGAGATCACAGAGGTGATCGCGAAAGGATGCCTGGTTGATTTTGCCGAGGCTGAAAATATTAAGAGAAGTGCTTCCGGTAAAGAACCTATAGTTTATCATGATATCATGGGACTTGAGCAGACGATCAAGCCTGATGAGGTCAAGAAGCTTATTGAGCCATGCATTTCTGCCATGACAAAGGAAATTGCCAAGAAGATCAAAAAGCTCAATGGAAACAAGAGCGTTAGTGCTGTATTTGTAGTCGGGGGCGGCGGAAAGGCTCCGGGCTTCACTGAGCATCTTGCAGATGAGCTTGGGATCATTCATCAGAGAGTTGCAGTCCGCGGCGAGGATGTCTTAAAGGATATAGATTTTAAGGTTACCGGAGTTACAAAGGATTCACTGCTTGTTACTCCTGTTGGAATCTGTCTTAACTATTACAACATGAAAAATAACTTTATCTTCCTTAAGTTTAATGGAAATGAGATAAAGCTTTATGATAATTCTAATCTTAGGGTTTCAGATGCTGCGATGCAGGCCGGATACCCTAATGAGGATCTTTTCCCGAAGAGAGGAAATGAGCTAAGATTTACATTTAACGGCAAAAAAGAGGTTCGCCGCGGAACTCCCGGCGATGCTGCTGTGATCAAGCTCAATGGCAAAGAGGTTTCTATTTCAGAAAGAGTCAAGGGCGGAGACGTTATAGAAGTCACACCTTCCACAGCGGGAGATCCTGTAACGGTTCAGCTTGGAAAGCTTGAGGGCTTTAATGATTCGATCTCTGTTGTAGTTGACGGAAAACAGGTAAGGCTTCCTAAGTTTGCAGTTGTTAACGGAGAACTTCAGAATGGATTTTATGAAGTTCAGGACGGCGATAATATCGAGATGCGTCGTTACTATAAAGTGGAGCAGGTTCTTAAATTCCTTGATATTGATCCTGAGATCCATACAGAGGTATATGTAAATAATCTTGAAGCGAGCCCTGATACAGAGGTTTATGATAATTTTACCATAGAGTGGACAAAGCCTGATATTCCTGAGCGAAAGACTCACGAGCCTGAGCCTGAAGATGAGGTCGAGGATGTTGCAGAGGAAGATATAATCGATGATCTGGGCGAAATCTCTGAGGAAGAGAGTAAGGAAAGTGCAGAGGCGGAAGCAGAGAGGCTTGAAAGAGAGGCTTCTTATAAGCGCATGCTTGAAGCTGTGCATAAGAGCCAGGAGAAGATGGCTGAGATCACAGGAAGATTAAAGCAGGATGTTAAGAAGAACGATGCGGTTGAAGCCGAGGTTGTAAAGGCAGAAGATATACCTTCAGAAGATGCTTCTGGCGAAAAGCCTGCAGAAGAGACAGATACCAGGGAAACAGCACACACACCCGGACCGCTTACTTTCCTTGATGGACCCGGAAAACCTAAGAATAAAGAAATTGAAGTACTTGTAAACAATCGTCCTGTAAAAATGACAGGAAAAGCAAATTATATTTATGTCGATGTATTTAATTACATTGATTTTGATCGCTCAACGCCGCATGGCACTTCTGTTGCAACAAAGATTAACGGACGTGATGCCGAGTTTGTAGAGGAACTCAATAGTGGAGACAGGCTTGAGATTTATTGGAGGAACGATTAAATGAAACTTTGCAGCATAGCCTCCGGAAGTTCTGGAAACTGCATATATGTTGGAACAGGAAAAACAAATCTGCTGGTCGATGCCGGTATTTCAGGAAAGAGGATAGAGGCAGGTCTGTCAGAATTATTAGTTGACGCAGCTAAAATAGATGGTATATTGATAACACATGAGCATTTGGACCATATAAAAGGGCTTGGAGTGATGACGCGCCGCTATGGACTTCCAATCTATGCAACTAAAGGAACTATAGATGCAATGCTTGCAACAAAGGATCTGGCGAAGACGCCTCATGAGCTTATTCATGAGATACGCGCAGATGATCCTTTTGAACTGAATGATATAACAGTCAATCCGATACATATTTCCCATGATGCGGCGGATCCCGTGGCCTATCGTTTTACATCAGACGGCAGATCTGTCGCAGTCATGACTGATCTCGGGAAATATGACGAATATATAATCGATAACCTTAAGGGTGTTTCGGCACTTCTTTTGGAGGCAAACCATGATGTAAATATGCTTGAGGCGGGAAGATACCCTTATTATCTCAAGCAGCGTATTCTCTCTGACCGCGGTCATCTTTCAAATGATACCGCGGGAGAATTGACCGAAGTGCTTTTGAGCTGCGGTGATGATTTAAAGACAGTTCTTCTGGGACACTTGAGTAAAGAGAATAATTATGATAAGCTCGCATACGAAACAGTTCGTATGGAGATAGGACTTACTGGCGAAAGGCTGATGCCGTCGCTGACTGATTTCCGCCTTATGGTGGCAGGCAGAGACAAGCGCTCAGAATGTATAGCAGTATAAAGGTAGCAATGCGGGATAAACCCGCTCTACATATACATTTTTAAGAGGAGAATCTGTTATGAAGAGAGCAATTATTACCGTAGTTGGAAAAGACACCGTTGGAATTATCGCAAAGGTGTGCACTTATCTTGCTGAGAACAAGATAAACATCCTTGATATTTCACAGACTATCGTCAGTGGTTTCTTTAACATGATGATGATCGTTGATGTGGGCGGAAGCTCTAAATCATTCGTGGAACTTTCATCTGAGCTTGAGCAGGTTGGACAGGAGATAGGCGTCACAGTTAAGTGTCAGCTTGAAGATATCTTTGATTCTATGCACAGAATCTGATCACTGAAGCAAAAGTTAGACTGAATACTATCTGTAAGAATGACTGGAGAAAAGCATGATAAACATCAGCGAAGTACGTGAAACTAATGATATGATCGAGAAGGAAAACCTTGATGTCAGAACGATAACAATGGGAATCAGCCTTCTTGACTGTATTGATTCTGACCTGGATAAGGTGATTGAGAACATCGAGAATAAGATCTGCAGCGTTGCTAAGGATCTGGTATCAACAGGACGTGAGATCGAGCGTGAGTTTGGAATTCCGATCGTAAACAAAAGAATTTCTATTACACCTGTTGCTATTGTGGGCGGAGCTGCCTGTAAGACACCTCAGGATTTCGTAAAAATTGCGGAAGCCCTTGACAGATGTGCGAAAAAGCTTGGAGTTAATTTCATTGGTGGTTATTCTGCACTTGTTTCAAAGAGCATGACAAAGGCAGATGAGCTTCTTATCAGGTCGATTCCTGAAGCTCTTGCAAAAACAGATTTTATATGCTCAAGCATTAATGTTGCATCTACAAAAACAGGTATCAACATGGATGCAGTCAGACTAATGGGAACTATCATCAAAGAGGCTGCTGAATGGACAAAAGAGAAGGATTCTCTTGGCTGCGCAAAGCTTGTTGTCATATGTAATGCACCTGATGATAATCCGTTTATGGCCGGTGCGTTCCATGGTGTTACAGAGGGTGATGCAGTTATAAATGTTGGCGTCAGCGGCCCCGGTGTTGTTAAGGAGGCGCTTAAGAGTGTCGAAGGAAAGAGTTTCGAAATCCTTTGTGAGACTATTAAAAAGACAGCGTTCAAGGTTACACGAGTAGGTCAGCTCGTTGCACAGGAGGCTTCAAAACGTCTTGGGGTTCCTTTTGGAATTATCGACCTCTCGCTTGCACCTACACCGGCTATCGGTGATTCTGTTGCTGACATCCTTGAGGAGATCGGAGTAGAGTTTGCCGGAGCGCCGGGAACAACTGCTGCGCTTGCTCTTCTTAACGATCAGGTTAAAAAGGGTGGAGTAATGGCTTCAAGCTATGTCGGCGGACTTTCAGGGGCTTTTATACCTGTCAGCGAAGACCAGGGTATGATCAACGCTGTAGAGGCAGGTGCGATCACTATAGAGAAGCTTGAAGCGATGACATGTGTATGCTCAGTTGGACTTGATATGATCGCGATTCCTGGAGATACAAAGGATACAACGATTGCAGGAATGATCGCTGATGAAATGGCTCTTGGTATGGTAAACCAGAAGACAACAGCAGTCAGAGTTATCCCGGTGATCGGTAAAGGAGTCGGAGATACGGTAGAATTTGGCGGACTTCTTGGTCATGCACCGATCATGCCTGTAAATCAGTTTGACTGCTCTGCATTTGTAAATCGTACAGGAAGAATCCCGGCACCTATCCATTCATTCAAAAACTAAAGAGTGAGCATTCTGCGGCGGAATTCGCTGCTGAAGGAAAGGCCGGATCTGCGGCTTATAACAGACTCGTATATATTGGCACTGCGTATTTCTTCATTGAAGGAGCGCAGTGCTTTTTTGCTGAGTTTTTCTGCGGCTTCTGTAGGACGGATTATAAGTGGTACAGAAGAGTTTTCAGCAATAAGTTTCAAAAGTTTTGAAGAATCCTTTCTGAAGCCGAGTACACGGATGTACTGTGGACTCAGAAAATCAGATATGGCACAGTTTTTATCGCGTCTGATTCCGAGCAGTACATGGATTAAAGAACGGCTTATAGCGGTATATGTCATATTTTTTGTTTTAAGGAGCTCTGTATATTGTGAAAAGCTTTTATATTCGTCGATGGTATTGCGAATCCGGTCTGCAAGTTCCGGAACAAGGTCGTAAAAATCCTCCAGTTCAGGCAGATTCATCCTGAGTGCATAAAGCAGTTCGGATGAAAGATCATCAGCTGTGAGAAATGCTTTTTTAGCAATCGAATCTACCAAAATTGAAGCTGCATGTTCAGGCATCGCAGAAAGAGGGAGCTCCGGAGCATTGTTTATTACGGCCTCGCGGATTGCTTTTGCGGAGCTGAAGCTGCTTGCTGAGATGCTGCCTGAATTATAGGCTTCGCCTTCACGTTTTATGGTAAAAGGCACGATCCGGCTTTTAGTCAGTTTAAGCATACGCATGTATTCTAAAGCTAGGATATTATTTGAACCTTTAAGAATGGCAGGGTCGATGCCTGCGCAGGCATTAAGTGCAGCAGCTCTGGCAGCGGGGAATGATAGCCCGCTGGCAAGACATTGTTTAAGGCTTTCTTTGTAAGAAGCCGGCTCTTCTGAGAGAATATCGCAGACAGGACCCAGGGCAGCGATGTCGCCTGATTCACTTCCGAAGGCAAGTGTATCGATCACGCCAAGGGAATTTAGAAGCCTGATGGCTCCCTCTGCGAATTCAGGGGCGCTTCCGGTGGCTGACTGCTGATTGAGCTCTATGACCATCGAACAGCCGGAATTCAGCGCTGCTTCAGCTCTCAGATATTTATTTATGAAGGCAGGTGCACCTCGCTGTACAAAATCTCCGCTCATCACGACGATACAGGCATCGGAAGAGGTTTCCTGCAGTGCTTTTTTTATTAAAAATTCATGACCTGAGTGAAAAGGATTGAATTCTGCTACAATTCCTGTTATTTTCATAGTTATGCGCTCCAAAATCTATAGGATGTTACTAAAAAAATAACATAAAAACTTAAGAACTTGAAATGTTTTTTCATGTGGCTTATGATAATTGATGATAATCAAAGATGAGGAAAATAAACGTGAGTAATATTAAATTTGAGTCAGAGCTCGCACACGAGCTTTATATAGAGGTTTCAGCAATTGCAGACACGTCTAAGTTAAGAAGGAAGTTTATAACAAAAGACTACATCTGGAAGATTTGGCAGAAGGTATACAAGTCCAGATGCGGCTGCACCAGATATTATATGCTTCCTGAAAAATAAAAAGCAGGGGTTATCCTGTAGAGTATTGGAGGGAAAAGGTATGGCGAGAACAGAGGACAGTGCATTTATCAAGCAGATCAAGGTGAGAGCATCTAAAGACAGAAAGAAGATAGTTCTTCCGGAGTCGAATGATGACCGTGTTCTGAGGGCGGCGTCGTGGAGCATGAGAGATGAGATCGCTGACATTATTCTTATTGGGGACAAGAATAAGATAACAGCAGATGCAAAGCGGCTTCGTATAGATGTTTCTGACATTGAAGTGGTGAATCCGGAGGAGGATCCTAAATTCGAGACTTACAAGGATAAGCTGGTGGAGCTTAGAAGTAAAAAAGGTATGACGCCGGAAAATGCCGAGAGGATCCTTCACGAGGATTATCTGACCTACGGAATAATGATGGTTAAAATGGGCGAGGCTGATGGTATGGTGGCCGGTGCGTGTCATGCAACAGCAGATACATTGCGCCCGGCACTTCAGATACTTAGAACTGCTCCGGGAGTTGAAATGGTTTCGGGTTTCTTTGTAATGTGCGTGCCGGATTGTGAAATGGGTGAAAAGGGCACTTTTGTATTCGGTGACTGCGGCCTTAATCAGGATCCGAATTCAGAGCAGCTGGCAGTGATCGCAGACTCAAGTGCAAAGAGCTTTAAGTCACTTGTAGAGGCAGAACCTGTAGTGGCTCTTCTTTCGCATTCGACAATGGGAAGTGCAAAGCATGCACTCGTTGATAAGGTTGTTGAAGGAGTGAGGATCGCCCATGAGAAGTATCCTGACCTTAAGCTTGATGGTGAACTCCAGCTTGATGCTGCTATCGTTCCATCAGTCGGTGAATCAAAGGCACCGGGTTCTGAGGTCGCAGGACATGCAAATGTACTGATATTCCCGAATCTTGACGCCGGAAATATCGGATATAAGCTTGTGCAGAGGCTTGGCAAGGCAGAAGCTTATGGCCCACTGCTGCAGGGACTTGCGCGTCCGGTAAATGATCTTTCAAGAGGATGTTCAAGCCACGATGTTGTGGGTGTAATAGCAATTACAGCTGTGCAGGCACAGCTGCAGTAAAAATAAAAAGAATTTGGTGTCAATCATTTTTGTTGACAAACGAAAAACACATGTGTATAATCATTTGAGTATGAGTAAAACAGCGAAAGCTGATATGCGTTAGGAGGTGTAAGTAGATGTCTATCTGTCCGAAGAACAAATCCTCTAAGGGACACAGAGATCAGAGAAGAGCTAACTGGAAAATGGCTTCTGTAAATCTCGTAGCATGCCCTAAGTGTGGCGAGCTTATGTTACCACATAGAGTTTGCAAGAACTGTGGATCCTACAACAAAAAGGAAATCATCTCTCAGGCTGATTGAGTTTGAGAACATATACGCGTAGCTACGAGCCGCGCGCAGATATACACAATAGCGCCGACGGGTTTATCCGTCAGGCGCTATTTGTATATGCTGACATGCGGCGACAGCCGCGACGAAACAGGATCGCGGAGCGATACTGTGAGTACGCGAGGCGAGTAGCTGAGAGAGCCGCGCGCAGATATACACAATAGCGCCGACGGGTTCATCCGTCAGGCGCTATTTGTATTTTCTGAATCCTGTGTATTTTTATGTGGGATTTGGGAAATAAGCCGGTTGGCATATACAGGAAAAGTGTCTATTTATAAACTCGGTTTTGCGGAATTTGTAGCCTGCAAAATCGAATTTTTTTGTATATGCCTAAATTGTTGAAAAATACGTATGAAATTATGATTTTTTTTACTATAATCGTGCAATAATTGTATATGTGCCTAAAAGGGATAAATTATAAGCAAATTTGTGGCTATCACAAACGCAGCAATAATTTTACAATATGAAACACACAAGGACGTTGTGCGACATTTTCTATCAATCTGTGCATTTATATTAATTTTTTTACAAAAATATTGACGTTTTGAGTAGATGTACAGTATAAATTGTTTATATGGTCGAACAAAAAGAAGTTTTAATAAGGCATAATGACGTATACAATGAGCAATTAAAAATACGCTTGATTTTTGAATAGCTCTCTTGTATATTAAATATTGCTTACGCAGTAAGGGAGATGTATTATGTCAGAAGTCGTTAAAGTTGCAGTAGATGCGATGGGCGGTGACAATGCACCGGTAGAAACAGTTAAAGGTGCAGTCGATGCGGTTAACCTTCGTGAAAACATTGTCGTATATCTCGTTGGAACCGAAGAAGCGCTCAACGCTGAGCTTGCTAAATATTCATATCCGAAGGAAAGAATTATTCCGGTCATATGTACCGAAGTAATCGAAACTGGAGAGCCTCCGGTTATGGCAATACGTAAGAAAAAAGATTCGTCAATTGTAGTTGGAATGAAGCTGGTTCATGATGGAACGTGCGATGCTTTTGTATCAGCAGGCAGCTCAGGTGCGATTCTTGTAGGCGGTCAGGTGATCGTCGGAAGGATTCCCGGGGTTGAAAGACCTCCGCTTGCTCCGCTTTTCCCTACATCAAACGGTGTATCACTTGTTCTTGATTGCGGTGCTAATGTTGACGCAAGGCCTGATCATCTGATACAGTTTGCAAAGATGGGTTCTGTTTATATGGAGCATGTAATCGGAATCAAGAATCCTACAGTTGGAATTCTGAATATCGGAACAGAGGAAGAAAAGGGAAATGCTCTCGTTAAGGAGACTTATCCGCTTTTGAAAAATTGTCCTGATATCAATTTCATTGGCAGTGTTGAGGCTAGAGATATTCCAAGTGGAGCTGCAGACGTTGTTGTTTGTGAGGCTTTCGCAGGAAATATTGCACTAAAGATGTTTGAAGGTGTAGGATTGACTATGATACATGAGATGAAAGCAGGTCTCATGTCTTCACTCCGCAGTAAGATAGGAGCACTTCTTATCAAACCTGCATTGAAAGGGGTCCTTAAAAAATTTGACGTAAGCGAATATGGCGGCGCCCCTCTGCTCGGACTGAAAGGTCTTGTTGTTAAAACCCACGGCAGTTCAAAGAATAAAGAGGTTACAAACTCAATTATTCAGTGCGTATCATTCAAAGAAGAAAGAATCAATGAGAAGATACGTGATATGATCAGCCTGAAGGATGCCTGAAAAGGCAAATAAAAATTATTTGTAGACAAAAGAAAGGAATTACAAAAAATGGAATTCGAGAAGTTAAAAGACATCATTGCAGAAGTACTTAACGTTGACAAGGATGAGATCACAATGGAGACTACATTCACTGACGATCTTGGCGCTGATTCACTTGATGTATTCCAGATCATCATGGGAATCGAGCAGGAGTTCGATATCAACATCGAGACAGATGCAGCTGAGAAGATCGTTACTGTTGCTGACGCTGTAGCTCAGATCAAGGCAGCTTCCGAAAATAAATAAGTTTTACAAAAAAAACTTTATAAATCAGCGAGCCCCTTTGAGACAAAGGGGCTCATTTTGCGCTATAATGAAAAGTAGAATGCGTAAATTTAAGAAAATAGGAGGGAGCGACAAATGAACAATCAGTATCCAGTATCAGATCTTGAAAAAAAGATCGGTTATACGTTCAAAGATAAGTCACTTCTTAAATCAGCACTTTCCCACAGTTCATATGTAAATGAGCTTACAGTAAACAAGTATCCGGATTACCAGCGCCTTGAATTCCTTGGCGATGCAGTACTGGAACTTTCAGTGAGTGATTTTCTGTATAACAACCATTCTGAAATGGATGAAGGTGCAATGACACAGCTTCGCGCAGCTTTGGTATGTGAGCCGACACTGGCTTTCTGCGCTCAAGAGATCAGCCTGTCTGATTTTATTCTTCTCGGTAAGGGAGAGGATGCCCAGGGCTCAAGATATCATGATTCAATAGTTTCAGATATTTTCGAAGCAGTTATTGGAGCAATATATCTCGATGCCGGTGATGACGGCTTTGAAACCGCGGCTAATTTTGTAAACAGATTCGTCATCACTGATATGGAGAAGAAACGACTTTTTTATGATGCAAAGTCGAATCTTCAGAATCGTATACAGAAGCGCGGAGATAAACTTTCGTATGTCCTTGTTGCTGAAAGTGGACCGGAGCATAACAGAAGTTTCACGGTAGCAGCAATGATCAATGATAAAAAGGTTTCGCAGGGAACAGGAAGTTCAAAGAAATCCGCAGAACAGCGCGCAGCATATGAAGCACTTGTAAAGTTAGAGGCAGCCAAATAATGTACCTCAAAAGTATAGAGATTCAGGGCTTTAAGTCCTTTGCAAACAGAATAGAGTTAAATTTTAAGAGCGGAATTACAGGAATCGTAGGACCGAATGGTTCCGGTAAAAGTAATGTGGCAGATGCAGTTCGCTGGGTACTTGGTGAACAGAGTGCCAAGGAGCTTCGTGGAGCTTCGATGCAGGACGTTATTTTCTCCGGAACAGAAACGAGAAAGCCTATGGGCTTTGCCTATGTTGCAATTTGCCTTGATAATTCAGATCATGCGTTATCCATTGACTATGATGAAGTTACAGTGGCAAGACGCGTTTATCGCTCGGGAGAAAGTGAGTATCTCATCAACGGAAACGCTTGTCGACTTCGTGATATTGAAGAACTTTTCTATGATACCGGTATCGGTCAGGAAGGCTATTCGATTATTGGGCAGGGACAGATCGATAAAATTCTTTCCGGAAAGGCAGAGGAACGTCGTGAACTTTTTGATGAGGCGGCCGGAATTGTTAAATTCAAGAGAAGAAAGGCTGCAGCATTAAAAAAACTTGCTGGGGAAAAAGATAATCTCGTCCGAGTTAATGATATTATTTCAGAGCTTGAAAAGCAGGTAGGACCTCTCGAAGAACAGTCGGCTAAGGCAAAGGTGTATATTTCGAAGAAGGAGGAGCTGAAAAAGCTCGATATAAATGTATTCCTTCTCGAAACAGACAATTACAAAGAGCAGATGCGTGATGCAGATGCAAAAAAGAAAATTGCAGAAAGCGATCTTGCCGAGGCTGTCAGGGAATATGATGAGAGCGGTGCAGAGTATGAAAAGCTTGGAACAGAGATAGAAGAGCTTGACAGCAGTATCGAAGAAAAACGTAATGAGATTGCCAATGCAACGTTGTTCAGAGGGCAGATCGAAGGAAACATCAACGTCCTTAAAGAAAAGATCAATTCGATCAATGCTTCAAATGAGCACTTTACGGGCCGTATAGGTGCGCTTAAAAAGGACAGGGAAGAGCTTGAAAGCGAGCTTGTAACGGTCAAGGCAAAAAAGGCTGAAGCTGATGAAAGATTGAAAGAAGGAACGGAAGGTCTTGATGAAGTAAAGGAAGAACTTGCGGGACTTGACAAAGAAATTTCAGAGCTTAACAGCAGTATAGAAAATGACAAGAGCCGCATCATCGAAACTCTTAATGCGAGATCTGGAATCCAGGCAAAGATCGGAAGATATGAGACGATGCTGGAGCAGGCTGAGATCCGTAAAAGTGAACTCAGTGCCAGAGTGCTTAGATCTAAGACTGATGAAGAGACGCTTGATCATGAGATAAGTGATGCAGCAGCTGCACTTGACGCTGCAGAAAATACAATACATACTCTTGAAGATGAAAAGGCAAAAGCGGATCTTAAACTCGGATCTATCGGTGAAGAGCTTGCAGAGTGCGACAGACAGCATCGTGCCTTAGAGATCGAGTACCACGAAAAAAAATCAAAGCTTGAATCCTTAAAAAACATGGCTGAACGCTACGAAGGCTATGGCGGTGCGATCCGTAAGGTCATGGAGCAGAAAAACCGTGAAAAAGGAATCTGTGGTGTAGTTGCAGATCTTCTTACGGTTGAGGCTAAGTACGAGGTCGCTATTGAGACTGCTCTTGGCGGTGCAATGCAGAACATTGTCACAAGGGATGAAGCAACAGCCAAGAGACTCATAGCTTTGCTGAAGCAGGAACACGCCGGTCGTGCAACTTTTCTTCCGCTCACTTCAATTCAGCCAAGAAATATAAGTATGCCGGATGCGCTTAGAGAAGAAGGAGCAATCGGTTCTGCAGACAAGCTTGTTAAGATAGAAAGCCAGTATGCAGCGGTTGCAGCCAACCTTCTCGGAGCGATACTTGTTGTTGATAATATGGATCATGCACTTCAGATCGCAAGGAAGTACAGGTATCGCCTCAGGATAGTTACTGTCGGTGGTGAAGTGCTTAATCCGGGCGGCTCGATCTCAGGTGGTGCTTATCGTTCAAACAATGCAGGTCTGCTTGGCAGACAGAGAGAGATCGAAGCTCTTACTAATGAGGGCAAGGCGGTTCTTAAAAATATAGATAAAGTGCTTATGCGTGTAGAAGAACTCAGAGATGAGGAATATACAGCAAAGGAAGAAAGCACTGAAAAGCAGAAGGCTATTCAGGAGGCAGGAATTGCCAGAAATACAGCGGCCCTTAAGCTCAAGGGGCTTCAGGATCGTAAAAATGAGCGAGAAGAAGGAACTGATGGCTTAAAGAGAGAAACGGCTGAGATCGAGGCACAGATTCACGAGATAACTGAATCAAAAGCCAAGGTTGGAGAAGAGCTTTCTGAGTCGGAACGCATTCAAAAAGAACTCACAGAGCATGTTGATGCGCTTACAAACGAATGTGAGCGTAAGGATACAGCGGCAAATGAGCTCAGAGTAAAGATCAATGATGCGGATAAAGCAGCTGCTTCTTTGATAGAAGCGCAGAAGTATCAGGAACAGGAACTTATGCGAATCGAATCTTCTATACGCAGATGTGATGTAGAGATCGAAGCTAATAATAAAAATATCAGAGAAAATACAGCTGATGCAGAGGAAAAGCAGCGCGAGATCGCTGATCTTCAGCAGAAGCTCGTCGATGATGGAAATAATTCGGATGAGCGTAATACTGAGCTCAATGATATGATCCAGAAGAAGGAAGAACTTTCAAAGGAGCAAAAGGAACTCTTTGGCTCACGGGAAAAGCTTGCGGATAAGAAGAGCGGTATCCAGAAGGAAATTTACCGAATCGATAATATTCGTGAAAAGGCTGAAGATGCGTCGGAAAATCTCAAGAGCTACATGTGGGATGAGTATGAGATGACACCTTCTGATGCTGAGTCACAGAGAAATCCGGAGGATAAAGATCTTGCTGTGATGAAGAAGAGTATTTCTTCACTTAAAAATGATATCCGCGATCTCGGAGCTGTAAATGTAAATGCCATCGAGGATTACAAAAATCTCATGGAGAGATATACTTTCATGGATGATCAGCGAAATGACCTTGTAAAGGCGGCTGATGATCTCGAAAAGGTCATTGCGGATCTTGATGACAACATGAAGAGGCAGTTTGCAGAAAAGTTCTCGGAAATTGGCGAGCAATATGATATAGTATTCAAGGAATTGTTTGGTGGTGGTAAAGGTACTCTGGAACTGGTCGATAATGAAAATCTTCTTGAGACAGATATCAGGATCATTGCTCAGCCACCCGGAAAGAAGCTCCAGAATATGATGCAGCTTTCCGGTGGTGAGAAGGCTCTTTCTGCTATTGCACTTTTGTTTGCTATTCAGAATCTTAAGCCTTCGCCGTTCTGTCTGCTGGATGAGATCGAGGCTGCGCTGGATGAGGCAAATGTAGACAGATTTGCGTCATATCTGACAAAGCTTACAAATCATACTCAGTTCATAGTCATTACACACCGTAGAGGTACTATGGTGAAGGCAGATAGACTGTATGGTATTACAATGCAGGAAAAGGGTGTATCTACGCAGGTTAATGTTGACCTTACAGATGAAGAATATGCCTAAGATTTAAGGAATGAGGTAACACATTGGGATTTTTTTCTAAATTAGCCAGCTTTTTTACAGGATATAAAGAGATTGATGAGGACTTCTATGAAGAGCTTGAAGAAACTCTTGTAATGGGAGACCTCGGAATTAACACTACAGAAATGCTTCTGACTGATCTGAGAAAAAAGGTCAAGGAGCGTAAGATCAGCGAACCTTCAGAATGCCGTGAGCTCTTAAAAGATAGTATGAAGGAAATGCTTAAATCTGTAAGAACAGACGATATGTATGACTTTGAGGATAATAAATCGGTCGTGCTCGTTGTCGGTGTAAACGGAGTAGGTAAGACAACTACTGTTGGTAAACTTGCTGCAATTTATAAGAATCAGGGCAAGAAAGTGCTTCTTTCTGCAGCTGATACATTTAGAGCAGCTGCTATCGAGCAGCTTGATATCTGGGCTGAAAGAGCTGATGTAGATATCATCAATGGAGTTGAGGGCGGAGATCCGGGATCTGTTATATTTGACTCGATTCAGGCAGCCAAAGCGCGCGGAACAGACATGCTCATCTGTGATACTGCGGGTAGGCTTCATAATAAGAAAAACCTTATGAACGAGCTTAAGAAGATCAATACTATTGTAGAAAATGGTTACCCTGAAGCAAAGAAGGAAACACTTGTTGTTGTGGATGGAACGACTGGTCAGAATGCGCTCAGTCAGGCAAAAGAATTCCTTGAGGCAACGCACGTTACAGGCCTTGTGCTTACAAAGCTTGACGGAAGTGCCAAGGGAGGAATTGCCGTTTCAATCCAGAATGAGCTTGGAATTCCTGTCAAATATATCGGACTTGGAGAAAAGCTTACTGATCTTGAAAAATTTGATCCTGACAAATTTGTTGAAAGTCTTTTTGAAAACGAAGAAACTGCATATTAAGAGTCATAGAGAGCTGTTCGTGCTATATGTACGGATGGCTCTTTTACGTTGCTGATGTAATGTTTTACAACTTTGACGGTGCAAAGTGGTAAAATTAGTGGTATAGTAGAAACATTAATTGTTTTGAAAGGAAATAAGCAGATGAGTGAGACAAAGTTTTTGACATTACAGGCTTTTGAAGAAGCTTCTGAAAAGGTTAAAGAAGTTACACTGGAGACAAAACTCATTAAAAGTGATTTTTTCTCACAGCAGTGTGGAAACACAGTTTATCTTAAGCCGGAGAACCTGCAGAGAACAGGTGCGTACAAGATTCGCGGAGCTTATTACCGAATTAGTAAGCTGACAGACGAAGAACGTTCAAAAGGTGTCATTACAGCCTCTGCCGGAAATCATGCACAGGGCGTAGCCTATGCAGCAAAGGTTTTTGGATGTCGTGCGGTGATCGTTATGCCAACGACCACTCCTCTGATAAAGGTAAATCGCACAAAGGCTCTTGGTGCTGAAGTTGTGCTTCATGGAGATGTTTATGATGATGCTGCTGAGGAAGCGATGAGAATTGCTAAAGAGCAGGGACTTACCTTTGTGCATCCGTTTGATGATCCGGGAGTTGCAACAGGACAGGGTTCTATTGCAATGGAAATATTCAAGGAGCTTCCAACTGTTGATGTGATCCTTGTTCCGGTAGGCGGAGGCGGACTTGCAACGGGTGTTTCAACACTTACTAAACTTCTTCATCCTGATACAAAGGTCATAGGCGTAGAGCCGGAAGGTGCGGCTTGTCTGAATGCTTCGTTTAAGAACGGCAAGGTGACGACACTTCCTACAGCTTCAACGATTGCAGACGGAACTGCAGTAAAGACACCGGGAAGCAAGATTTTCCCTTATCTTCAGAAAAATCTTGATCAGATCATCACCGTACCTGACTCTGATCTTGTCATGGCATTCCTTGATATGGTTGAAAATCACAAGCTTGTGGTTGAAAATTCCGGACTTCTTACAGTGGCAGCATTAAAACAGCTGGATGTAAAGGGTAAAAAGGTTGTTTCAATCCTTTCAGGCGGAAATATGGATGTTATCACGATGTCCTCTGTAGTACAGAATGGACTTATCCAGAGAGACAGGATCTTTACAGTTTCAGTGCTTCTTCCGGATAAGCCGGGTGAGCTTGAAAGAGTTGCGCACGTTATTGCAAAGGAAAATGGAAATGTAATCCGTCTTGAGCATAATCAGTTTGTTTCAACAAACAGAAATGAAGCGGTTGAGCTTAAAGTTACGCTTGAGGCATTTGGCACAGAGCATAAAAATCAGATAATCAAGGCTCTTGATAACGCAGGTTTAAGACCTAAACTTGTCCGCGCAAAGCTCTAAATAAAAGAATCGGGAGGTGTTAACATTTGGTGTTGACACCTCTCTTTTTGTGTGTTACTATAGCATAGTTCTAAAAATAAGCTGATTGAGGAAAAGATGGAAGATTTTGCAAGAACAGCGATGCTATTCGATTTCTACGGAGAACTTTTGAGTGAACATCAAAGACAGATCTTCGCAGATTACACAATGGAAGATCTTTCACTCGCAGAGATTTCAGCAGAGTATGGTATCAGCCGTCAGGCAGTTTCGACGATGGTCAAACGATGCAGAAAAGCTCTGGAGGATTATGAGAATAGACTGCATCTGGTCGCTAAATTTGAGAGAATAAAGTTGATGGTCAGTGAAATTAATAATCTGGCTGGAGATATTAATACACCGGAAGCTTCTAAGATAGAAAAACTGGCCGGTGAGATATTGGGAGATCTTTAATGGCATTTGAGAGCCTTACAGAAAAACTTCAGAATGTATTCAAGAACCTTCGCTCTAAAGGACGTCTTACGGAGGATGATGTAAAGAAAGCTCTTAAGGAAGTCAAGATGGCACTCCTTGAAGCTGATGTTAACTTCAAAGTAGTTAAACAGTTCACATCGTCTATTCAGGAAAAAGCTGTCGGAACAGAGATTCTTGAAGGACTTAATCCTGCACAGGCAGTTATAAAGATTGTTAATGAAGAGATGGTTGCCCTTATGGGTGAGCCTGCGGAGCTGAATTTTGCTCCGGGTAAGAGCATTACAACTATTATGATGTGCGGACTTAATGGTGCAGGTAAAACAACGACTACAGCAAAGCTTGCTGCGCTTCTTAAAAAGAAGAGCCGTAAGAGCCTTCTTGTTGCATGTGATGTTTATCGTCCTGCTGCTGTAAAGCAGTTGGAAGTAAACGGCGAAAAGGTCGGAGCAGAAGTCTTCAAGATGGAAGACTGCAAGGACCCGGTTGTGATTGCAAAGGAAGCTATTGCTTACGCTGAGAAGAACGGACATACAGTTGTTATTTTGGATACAGCCGGTCGTCAGCAGATAGATGAAGATCTCATGGATGAGCTTGTGAGAATCCGTGAGAATGTAGATATTTTGAATACACTGCTCGTTGTTGATGGAAGTACAGGTCAGGCAGCAGTTGATGTTGCAAAGGGATTTGATGAGAAGGTCGGAATTGACGGCGTAGTTCTCAGTAAGATGGATTCCGATGCACGAGGCGGTGCAGCGCTTTCAATCAGAGCTGTTACCGGTAAGCCGATAGTATTTGTCGGCATGGGTGAAAAACTTACAGACCTGGAACAGTTTTATCCGGATCGTATGGCATCAAGGATATTAGGAATGGGCGATGTGCTTTCACTTATCGAGAAAGCTACTGAGACCGTGGATATAGAGGCTGCACAGGGTATGCAGCAAAAAATCAAAAAAGGTAAATTTGATTTTGATGATTACCTTACAAGCATGGAGCAGATGAAGAAGATGGGCGGCTTAAGCTCGATCCTCAGTATGCTTCCGGGGCTTACAGGAGGTAAGGATATAAGTGGGATGATCGATGAAAAGGTTCTTAAAAGAAACGAAGCGATCATTCATTCAATGACAGCCAAGGAAAGAGCAAATCCTTCTATCCTTACACCTCATCGTAAACACCGTATCGCAAAGGGTGCAGGTGTTGATATCATGTATGTGAACAGACTCGTTAAAGAGTTCAATCAGATGCAGAAGATGATGAAGAAGATGCCTGGCATGATGAAGAATCGTCATGGATTTGGCGGTCTCGGCGCACTTAAAAATATGATGCGCGGCATGCAGTAATTTTGATTTCACTTTGCAGATCAGCAAATGAAATATAGATAATTTTTATTTTTATTTACAAGGAGATTTAAGAAATGGTAAAGATCAGACTTAAGAGAATTGGTAAGAAGAAGGCTCCATTCTACAGAATCGTAGTTACAAATGCAGCAGCTTCATGCAGAACACCTAACGCACTTGACAACATCGGAACATACGATCCGCTTCAGGAGCCAGCAGTAGTTAAGATTGACGAAGAGGCAGCTAAGAAGTGGCTTGCTAACGGTGCACAGCCTACAGAAACTGTTACAAGACTTTTCAAGAATGCAGGTATCCTTGCAAAGTAATTAAAGCCTCGCAGTGAATATTACACGGAAAGGGAGGTACCGATGAAAGAACTTGTAGAAGTCATTGCCAAAGCCCTGGTCGATAACCCGTCTGATGTGGTTGTGACAGAGACTGAGGATGATAATACGATCAGCGTTGAGCTGCGTGTTGCTCCCGGCGATATGGGAAAAGTCATCGGAAAGCAGGGCAGAATTGCCAAAGCAATCCGTTCTGTTGTAAAGGCCGCATCATCGAAAGAAAATAAGAGGGTCAATGTCGAAATTATACAGTGATGACCGCGTTACAGCAGGTAAGATTACTTCGACACATGGAATCAGAGGAGAGGTCAAGGTCTATCCCTATTTGGATGACCCTGACCGCTTTTCAGGTTTTACGAAAGTAATCATATCAACAAAACGTGGTAATTTTGAAGAAGAGATAGAAAAAGTACGATTCTTTAAGAACATGGTTATTGTCAAGTTCAAGGGAATCGATGATATAAATGATGTAACAAAGTACAGAAATGCCGATATCAGAGTGCTCCGTGAAGAAGCTGCTGATCTGCAGGACGGACAGTACTTTGATATAGATCTTATAGGTCTTCATGCAGTAGATGAAGAGGGTAAAGTTCTTGGTGAGCTTGAAGATATCATGCATACCGGCGCGAATGATGTTTATATCATAAAGTCAGATGAGGGAAAAGAGATTCTTGTTCCGGCCATAAAGCAGTGCATACTGGATGTGGATCTGGCCAATGGTATAATTAAAATACATCTTCTGGAGGGCTTGGTATAATATGCATTTTCAGGTGATTACGCTTTTCCCGGAAATGATTGAATCCGCTATGAATACAAGCATTATCGGAAGAGCAGTCGGAAACGGTATCATTAAACTGGATACTGTGAATTTAAAGGAATTTTCTCAAAACAGCTATGGTTCTGTGGACGATTATACCTATGGCGGAGGAGCAGGAATGCTTATGCAGTGTGAACCTGTTTTTCAGGCTTATCAGGCAGCTCTGTCCAAGGTTGAAAATGGGAAAAGACCGCCAAGAGTAGTTTATACGACTCCCCAGGGAAAGGTCTTTGACGAAGAGACTGCAGCGGATCTTGCACAAGAGGATGATGTTATCTTTCTTTGCGGACACTATGAAGGCATCGATGAAAGGGTTCTTGAAGAAATCGTTACAGATAATCTTTCAATCGGAGACTACGTTCTCACAGGCGGAGAACTTCCGAGCCTCGTTATGATGGATGCAGTTTCAAGACTTGTGGATGGTGTTCTTAATAATAAAGAATCTGCTGAGACAGAGTCTTTTAATAACGGATTACTTGAGTATCCGCAGTATACACGTCCTAAGGAATGGCATGAGAAAACAGTTCCGGATATTTTACTTTCCGGTGATCATAAAAAAATTGAGAAGTGGCGTATGCAGCAGGCGATACACCGCACTGCAGAAAGACGTCCTGACCTTTATGCTGAGTGGTTAGAGCAGAGAGGTATTTATTAAATAAAAGTTTTATAAAAATCTTTTATTCTGTTCATGGTATTT
Organism: Lachnospiraceae bacterium; assembly: GCA_024692715.1. GTDB lineage: Bacteria > Bacillota > Clostridia > Lachnospirales > Lachnospiraceae > NK4A144. The sequence goes on along the minus strand of JAILMH010000073.1, from coordinate 19,245 downwards.
ATTGCATCGGAAAAGTCGATGTGTTAAAATACAAATTTGTGAGACTCGAATAGGCGAGTCTTTAGGAGATGTTCCTCTGGTGTCGGATATAATTTTTAACTGATTCTGTTTTACAGATATAATTCAGGAATCCAGCATGACATTTAAGAACGTCAAATAACGGAGTATCGCAGAGTTCCTTGAACAACACGATAGCCGTACAGTTTATTGGAGGTTCGAAATGAACAACGAAGCAATTATCAGAGAGATCGAAGCTGGCCAGGTTAAGGCTGAAGCACCTAAGATGAATGTTGGTGACACAGTACGTGTACACAACAGAATCAAAGAGGGTGAGAAGTCAAGAATCCAGATCTTCGAAGGAACAATCATCAAGATCCAGGGCGGCAGCAACCGTGCTACATTCACTGTACGTAAGAACTCTTACGGCTGTGGCGTAGAGAAGACTTTCCCTGTACACTCACCTAACGTAGAGAAGGTTGAGTTCGTACGTTCAGGTAAGGTTAGAAGAGCTAAGCTTTACTACCTTAGAAAGCTCACAGGTAAGAAGGCTAAGCTTAAGGAAGTTTAATTTCTTTATAATTAGCTTGCTATGGCAGAGGCTTCTTTTGAAAGAGCCTCTGCTTTCGCTTTAAAAGGAGTTATTATGCGCAGACGCAGAGGACTTACGTTTTATCAGAGAAAACAGAATATTTCAAATGAACGTGTTGCAGAGGTGATATCGTGGATATTTGCGATAGTGATGGGCGTCGTACTTGCCTTTTTCATTATCTATACACTTGGACGTAAGACCACGGTGGTCGGTAATTCAATGGAACCGGGCCTGCATAACGGACAGGAGATTTATATAAACAGAGTGATATACAATTTTATTTCGCCGGCAAGAGGTGATGTAATTGTATTTAAGCCAAATGGAAACGAAAATGCTCATTCATCCATAAAAAGAGTGGTAGGCGTTCCGGGGGACAGGATTCAGATCAAGGACGGAGTCCTTTACCTAAACGGTGAACCACAGGATGAAATGTTTACAGATAAAATTGCAGATGATGGTGTTGCTGGTGATGAAATAAAGTTAGATGAAAATGAATATTTTGTCATGGGTGACAATGTAAATAATTCAGAAGACTCGAGAAGTGCCAATCTTGGACCTGTTAAGCGTGAACACATTGTAGGTAAAGCATGGCTTCACATGGGCTCAGGTGAAGAGGGAATCGGCAGAGTAAAGTAAGTGAGGTAAAGATGGCAAATACAACATATAATTGGTATCCGGGACATATGACAAAGGCCAGGAGGGCAATGGAAGAGGATGTTAAGTTAGTTGATCTTCTTATTGAGCTTTTGGATGCCAGGTGTCCTATAGCCACCAGAAACCCCGATATTGATAAGCTTGGTCAGGGAAAAGCAAGACTTGTTCTGCTTAATAAGTCAGATCTTGCAGATCCTGCAGTAACAGAGAGCTGGGCTAAGTATTTTAAGGATAAAGGAATTCAGACAGTCATACTTAATTCACAGCGCGGTGAGGGTATGCGTCAGATAAATGCGGCTGTGCAGGCAGCATGTCAGGAAAAAATCGAGAGAAATAAAAAGAAGGGTATCATCAACAGACCGATGAGGGCTATGGTTGTTGGTATACCGAATGTTGGAAAATCAACATTTATCAATTCATATGCGAAGAAGGCTGTTGCCAAGACAGGAAATAAGCCTGGTGTCACAAAGGGAAAGCAGTGGATAAGGCTTTCTAAAACACTTGAGCTTCTTGATACTCCGGGTATTCTCTGGCCAAAGATCAACGACGAAAAGGCTGGTTTCTGCCTTGCAATGATAGGTTCAATGAATGATGAAGTTATAAATCTTGATGATATGTGTCTTCAGTTTATTGATATAATGAAGAAGGAACATCCTGAGATCATTGAAGAAAAATGCGGTATTACTGTTGAGATGGGTGCTGAAGAAGCACTTACTGCAGCAGCTATGAAGCGTAACGCTATCAAGGGAGGCGGAAAACCTGACCTTGAAAAAGCGATCAGATTTATCATAGATGATTTTAGAAGTGGTAAAATGGGGCGTATCACTTTAGAGAGACCTTAAAGGTCATTGTTGGGGGGACGATGAAAAAAGTTTTTCATGTCAGTATTTATATTCTTGTCGTTTTAGTTGTAACGATTCTTGTAAAGACTTTTTGCTTTCAGCGTTCTGTGGTTGACGGTTCTTCAATGGAGAATACACTGCAGGATGGTGAAAGCCTTATTGTGGAAAAGATCACAGGGCGGATATCAGGGTATGACCGGTTCGATATTATAGTTTTTCCATTTCAATATTCCCAAAATGTATATTATATAAAGAGAATTATTGGTCTTCCCGGAGAAACGGTACAGATTAGCTCAGGGAAAATCTACATTAACGGCAATGAGCTAAAAGAAAATTATGGGAAAGAAACCATCGTCGATGCCGGTACAGCTGAGAAGCCTGTATTGCTTGGCAAGGATGAATATTTTGTTTTGGGAGATAATCGCAATTCAAGTATGGATTCAAGGACAGATGATGTCGGAAACATACATAAAAAAGATATAATCGGAAAGGTCGCACTGCGTGTGTGGCCGTTGAATAAATTCGGGAGCGTAAAGTAATGACAGAGACCTTAAAAGAAGCCAAAGAAAGAAGAAAAAGAGAGAAGCTTGAAGCTGAGAAGAAGAGAATGTATGAAATGTTTACATACGAGCGTGAATGTGGAAGTGATCTTCTTATCTGCGGAATTGATGAGGTCGGAAGAGGACCGCTTGCGGGACCTGTCGTTGCCGGAGCTGTGATATTGCCTAAGGATTGTGATATTCTTTATATAAATGATTCAAAAAAGCTATCAGAAAAAAAGCGAGAAACACTTTCTGTTGAGATTCGCGAGAAATGTGTGGCCTTTGGACTGGGCAGGGTCGAGCCGGAGCGGATCGATGAGATAAATATTCTTCAGGCTACATATGAAGCCATGAGAGAGGCTATTAAGAATCTTGGTGTTAAACCCGATATATTATTGAACGATGCAGTAATAATACCGGGTGTGGACGTTAAACAGGTTAAAATTATTAAGGGTGATGCTAAAAGCGCTTCGATCGCGGCGGCAAGTATAGTTGCGAAGGTTGCGAGAGATGCGCTGATGGTTGAATATGATGCCATGTATCCCGGATATGGTTTTGCAAAAAACAAAGGCTATGGTACAGCGGAGCACATCGCGGCCCTTAAAGCCATGGGACCGACTCCGATACACCGTCAGTCGTTTATTGGAAAGATTCTGGGGCGGGAATGAATATACAGGTTAATAATTCCGGACTTTATCAGACGGGTTCTAATGTTAACGTTAGTACACAATCGGCGGAGGCTGTCAGCCAGGCGGCTGAGGCTTCGCTTATTGCGGCAAAAAATGTAATAAATGTTAAAGCCGGTGATGTCTTTTCGGGTCAGATCGTTGATATGACCAAAGATGGCATTGCTTCAATAATGCTTAAAAATAATGCAATGTTAAAAGCTCAGATATCTGCAGGTCTATCTGTGGAGGTCGGGCAAATCTTATCGTTTCAGGTAAAAGGTGCGACTAAATCTTCGGTCACACTTACTCCCTTATATGCTAATTTAGATAATAATTCGGCTGTCGCAAAGGCTCTTAATGCGGCGGAGCTTCCGGTTACTGCACAAAATGCTGATATGGTAAAAGCAATGATGGAAAGAGGGCTTCCGATTGACAAGGGATCTCTTCAGGGAATGGCTAATCTGGCAGCAAGATATCCTACTGCAAATCCGGCCTCTATCGTGCAGATGACGCAGCTCGGGATACCGCTCACTGATGGTAATGTACAGCAGTTTGAAGCATATAAGGAAGGACAGTATAAAATTGCTGAAAGCCTTAGCCCGGTTGCAGAGGGATTTGCAGAGATGGCAGGTGAATCAACTGCGATGAATAGATCGGTTGCGGGTATTTTCCTTGAAGCACCGGCACCGGAGCTTACGGAGGCTGTAATTAAAGCATTTGACGGTGATCAGACTAAGCTGCTGAATATGTTTAACATAGAGATCAGCGAAGCTGAAAATTCTGAACAGGTAAATGAAGCGAATTTACAGCAGACGGATGCAGGCAAAGTAGAGACGTCAGCAGAAAATACAGGAAAAACAGAGATTCCTGCAGAAAATGAGAATGCAGAAAAAAATGTTGAAGTTATAAAGCCTGATCCTGAATATGCAAAGCCGGGAGCAGTCGGAAATGACCTCATAAAGCTTATAGGCAGTGAAGGTGCAGGGAAAATAGCGGAACTTATGAATAAAGCCGGTTTCCCGGAGCAGCTTACAGCCAGAATAGCGTCGGGTGAACTTACGCCTAAGCAGACTCTTGAATTGATACAGGCGTCAATTGAAGGAAAAGAGACACTTAATTTTAAGGGGGAAGAGGCTCAGGCTACGATACGTGAGCTGATATCTTCAGAACCTTATAAATTTATTTTAAGAAATCAGATAACTTCTAATCTTTTACTGAACCCTGATGATGTTGCAGATCAGGAAAAAGTTCAGGAGTATTATCAAAAGCTCGGAAGAGTACTTTCAGAGGCTTCGGAACTGGTTAAAACAGCGGGCAGGGGCGAAAGCACGCTTGCACAGAGTGTTGATAATCTAAACTCAAATGTTGATTTCATAAACGGATTAAATGCGGCAATGACTTACATACAGCTCCCGCTTAAGCTAAATGATATGGCATCACATGGTGATCTGTATGTTTACACAAATAAGAAAAAGCTTGCAGAAAAAGACGGTAACTGTTCGGCACTTCTGCATCTGGATATGGAGCATCTGGGAACTGTAGATGTACATGTGACAATGAAGGACTATGACAAGGTCACAACTCATTTTATACTGCAGGAAGAGTCTCTTTTGGACTTTATTGCAAAATATCTTCCGGAACTGGATAAATCTCTTGAAAACAGAGGATATCATATGCATTCAGATGTTTCATTGAATAAAGAAGCTAAAAGTGTGCCGGAATTGATGTTTAACAAGGGGAGTAATGCGAAGCTGATTCAGAAAACTTCGTTTGATGTGAGGGCATAAATGGCGGATAAAGAGAAGGATCTTAGATCTAAAACTGCGGTTGCGATAGCTTATGACCCGAAGGATGCAGCACCTACTGTCATTGCATCGGGAAAGGGCCGTGTAGCCGAGAAGATAATAGAAAAAGCCAAAGAATCTGATGTTCCGGTGCATAGAGATGATAAGCTCGCTGAAACGCTTTCAAATCTTGATATCGGAGATATGATACCACCGGAGCTTTATGAGGTTGTGGCTGAAATTCTGGTTTTTGTGGATAGAATGGACAGACTTAAGGCAAAAATGGACGCTTCTAAAAAATAATCCTGTCTAAAAGTTGACGAGCCTACTTTAGTATGGTAGCATAGTGAAGTAAATTTGACCAATGGGAAAATAAAGTACGAACAGGAGGAGCATATGAAAAAGTTTAAGTTTGCCTCTTTGGCAATGGCAGCAGTAATGGCACTATCACTTGCAGGTTGTGGGGCAGATGCTTCCCATAGCGCGGAAAGCACTTCTTCATCAGCAGCATCTGAAAGTTCATCTGCAGATACGTCTGCTTCAGCAACAGCAGACAATGAGTCAGGAACATTTACAGTCGGATTTGATCAGGACTTCCCACCTATGGGATATAAGGACGATAACGGTGATTTCACAGGCTTTGACCTTGACCTTGCGGCAGAAGCTGCAAACAGACTCGGTCTTAAAATAGTATATCAGCCGATCGCCTGGGATTCGAAGGATGCAGAGCTTGATGCAGGAACAATTGACTGCATCTGGAATGGCTTCACAATGAATGGACGTGAGGATGACTACGAGTGGTCAGTTCCTTACCTTGACAATACACAGGTATTTGTTGTTGCAGAAGATTCAGATATCCAGTCTGCAGCAGACCTTGCAGGAAAAACTGTAGAGGTTCAGGCTGATTCATCTGCAGAGGCAGCACTTGCAGAAGATGAAAATGCTGAATTGGCAGCTTCTATTGGAACAATTCAGACAACACCGGATTATAATACTGCACTTATGGATCTCGATATGGGAGCTGTTGATGCTGTTGCAATGGACAGCACTGTTGCAGAATATAAGATCACTTCCGGTGGTCTTAAGCTGAGAGTTCTCGATGATGCCTTTGCATCAGAAGAGTATGGAATCGGATTTAAGAAAGGAAATACAGAGCTTCGCGATAAGGTTAATACTGTTCTTCAGGAAATGGCTGAGGATGGAACTATGGCTGAAATTTCTGAGAAATGGTTTGGCGAAGATATTACTACAGTAGGAAAATAACGCAATATGAATTTATCTAAGATCTTTATTCAGCTGGCTTCCGGAATGGGAGTCAGCATCTACATTTTTGTTATCACTCTTTTATTCTCACTCCCGTTGGGACTTTTGGTCGCATTCGCAAGAATGAGCAAAAATTTCGTGATCTCCGGAATAGCAAAGATATACATATCTATCATGCGAGGAACACCGCTGATGCTTCAGCTTATGTTCGTCTATTTCGGGCCTTACTATATTTTTGGCATCAAAGTTACAAATGGATATCGCCTGATCGCTGCATTAATAGGTTTTGTGATCAATTATGCGGCTTATTTTGCTGAAATATACAGAAGTGGAATACAGTCAATGCCCAAGGGACAGTTCGAGGCTGCACAGCTTCTGGGTTACAGTAAGTTCCAGACATATAGAGTGATCATCATTCCACAGGTGATCAAGCAGATCATTCCTTCAGTTGCAAACGAGGTCATTACGCTGGTAAAGGATACTTCACTTGCGTTTACTATCAGTGTTGCGGAAATGTTTTCAACAGCTAAAGCGCTTGCAAGTTCGCAGACAAGTATGGTTCCTTTCCTTGCTGCTGCACTGTTTTACTATGTATTTAACTTTATTGTGGCAGAATTGATGAATCTTCTTGAGAAGAAAATGAATTATTATAAGTAAGAGGTTTTATAAATGGCTTTGCTTGAAATGAAAAATATACAGAAATCCTTTGATGGAATGGGTGTCCTTAAGGGGATTTCTGTCAGCGTTGATAAAGGTGAGATACTTTCAATTATAGGACGTTCGGGTTCGGGAAAATCCACGTTGCTCAGATGTGCGACAGGGCTTGAAAAGGTCGACTTCGGAGAAATATATTATGATGGAAAAGCAATGGTTAAGATAAGTGGTGATGGTGTGGAGTATGCCCCTAAGCAGGAGCTTAAAAAGATCGCATCATGTTATGGACTTGTTTTTCAGAATTTTAATTTATTCCCACATATGTCGGTGCTTCAGAATATCATGGATGCGCCGGTGCGTGTTCAAAAAAGGAATAAAGAAGAAGTGAAGGCTCAGGCAATGGAACTCTTGAAGAAAATGGGACTTGAGGACAGGGCAGATGCTTATCCGTATCAGCTTTCAGGCGGTCAGTCTCAGCGAATCGCAATTGCCAGAGCGCTTGCGCTCAATCCGGAGATCCTGTTTTTCGATGAGCCGACTTCGGCACTTGATCCTGAGCTTACAGGAGAAGTGCTCAAGGTTATTAAATCGTTGGCAGATCTTCATATAGCGATGGTGATAGTAACCCATGAGATGTCATTTGCACATGATATCAGTGACAAGGTGATCTTTATGGAAAATGGTGTCATTGCTGAGCAGGGAACACCTGAGGAGGTGTTCTCATCAGACAATGAGCGCATGAAGACATTCCTTGGAAGGTACCAGGGAGCGGTTTAAGAAGTTGTATTTTAATATCCTCTTACACGAAAAGATGACTCTTCCTGTAAGGGGATATTTTTTTGCTCTATCGACTCGATCCGTACAAAACGGGCGCGTCCAAGGTAAAGAAGCATTTTTTCAATCGCAGGAGCTGTTCCCTGCACTTCCATTTCGACTGTTCCGTCAAAAAGATTTTCAACCCATCCGGTGAGACCGTAGGCACTTGCGGCGTTCTGGGCATGCCAGCGGAAGCCGACACCCTGAACATGTCCGGAAAAAATAATGTGTTTTCTGATTTTTTCCATGTATCTTCTCCTATCGTCTTGGAATGTATTCAAAAGCATTTTTGATCCATTCCGTAGTTTCTCCAGCTATTGAAATAACATCAAAGCGGTATGAAAACTCTTCTGAAAGCGAGTTCTCAGCTCGATAATGATCTGAGGTCCGGCAGATACGCCGCTGTTTGGCGCGATTCACAGCTTCCATTGGGAGACCGTTATCAATATGTTCCCTATATTTTACTTCGATAAAACAAATGGTTCCTTCAGCATCAACTGCGATTATATCAATCTCACCGGAGCTTGCCTTAAAGTTTCTTTCAATTATGCGTAAACCTTGATCTTTAAGAAATTCGCAGGCGAGATTTTCACCGGCGTTTCCTGCTTTTTTAGTGTTTTCAAATTTCATGAATTAAGAATAGCAGAAGCTTATTTCACTTGCAAGAAGACTATTGTAGGGGTATACTTTACTGTAGAAAATTGCATAAAAAGGAGAACAAAAATATGCCATTTATTATGCCAATTGTAATTTTATGTTTATTATTGTGTGTTTTAACAGCAAGTATTAGAGTCGTTCCTCAGGGAAGCGCATATGTTGTAGAACGTTTTGGACGTTATTGCGAAACCTGGAATGCAGGTCTTCATGTGATGGTTCCTTTTGTTGACAGAGTCGCAAGACGGGTCATTTTGAAGGAAAGAGTTGCAGATTTTGCGCCACAGCCGGTTATCACAAAAGATAATGTTACAATGCAGATCGACTCAGTAGTTTATTATATGGTTGTTGATCCGAGACTTTATTCTTATGGTGTAGAGAATGCGTTGCTCGCTATGGAAAATCTTACAGCGACAACACTTCGTAATATCATCGGTGATATGACACTTGATGAAACACTTACAAGCCGTGAGATAATCAATTCAAAGATGCTTCATACTATCGATATTGCTACTGATCCATGGGGAATCAAAGTAACAAGAGTTGAACTTAAAAATATTATGCCTCCTGCAGCTATTCGCGAAGCGATGGAGAAGCAGATGAAGGCTGAAAGAGAAAAGAGAGCAGAGATACTTACAGCAGAGGGACATAAGCAGTCAATGATCCTTGAGGCAGAAGGTAACAAAGAGTCGGCAGTTCTTAGGGCTGAAGCGCAGAAACAGGCAACTATTCTTGCGGCAGAAGCAGAAAGAGAACGTGAGATACATGAAGCTGAAGGTAAAGCTCAGGCTATCATTAAGGTACAGCAGGCAACAGCTGACGGTATCAGAATGATCCGTGAGGCCGGAGCTGATGATTCAGTTATCAAGCTTAAGAGCCTTGAAGCTTTTGAGAAGGCGGCAGACGGTCAGGCTACAAAGATCATCATCCCTTCTGAAATTCAGGGTATAGCCGGACTTGCTTCAGGCGTTAAAGAAGCACTTAAATAACTTGAAGTAAAACGGTTATTTTGTTATCATTGAACATGTGCGCGGGTGCGTTTCGCATCCGCTTTTGCATGATTAAATCCAGAAAGGTATAAAGGGAAAATGAAATCCAAAGCAACAAAAGGCGGCGTAATTGTATTCCTTATTTTCACGCTGCTGCTGGGACTCCTTGCCGCATTCGGACTTGGTGACCAGATCAAAGGTATCAGAGAGATGAGGTTTGGTATCGATATCCGTGGTGGTGTCGAAGCTGTATTCAAACCCGCAACAGAGGAGAAAGTTACTTCTGAAGAACTTGAGTCAGCCAGAAGTATCATCGAGACCCGTCTTGATGGAGAGAACATTGCAGACCGTGAGGTAACAATTGATAAAGACGGTGGGTACATCATCGTTCGCTTCCCATGGAAGTCAGATGAGAAGGACTACGATCCTGAAGAGGCTATTCAGGAACTCGGTGAAATGGCTGAGCTTTCATTCCGTGATCCTAGCGGAAACGTCATGGTTGAAGGTAAGGACGTAGCATCCGCAAAGGCTGAAGCACAGAATGAAAATGGTGTTGTAAGCTATGTTGTTGCACTTACTTTTAACTCAGAGGGTGCGCAGAAGTTCAAAGAGGCAACTGCAAGTCTTGTAGGTCAGCAGATGGGTATCTATATGGATGATACACTTCTTTCAAATCCTACAGTTCAGCAGGAGATCTCCGGTGGACAGGCTGTTATCACAGGAATGGATGGAATCGAAGAGGCAAGAGATCTTGCAACAAAGATCAATGCCGGTGCACTTCCATTCTCACTTGAAACACGAAGCTTCAGTACTGTAAGCCCTTCACTTGGAGCAAATGCTCTTAATGTAATGGTTGAGGCAGGTCTTATTGCATTTGCAGTAGTTTGCCTGTTCATGCTTGTACTTTACAGACTTCCTGGTTTTGTAGCATGTCTAATGCTCGTATTCCAGATGCTTCTTCAGCTTCTTGCTGTTTCAATTTCACAGTACACACTGACACTTCCAGGTATTGCAGGTATCATTCTTTCAGTAGGTATGGCAGTTGATGCGAATGTTATCATTGCAGAGCGTATATCAGAAGAGCTTGCAAAGGGAGAGACAGTAAAGACTGCAGTAGCAAGAGGTTATTCAAAGGCATTTGTTGCCGTACTTGATGGTAATATTACAACAGCTATCGTAGCAATCGTGCTTATGCTTGCCGGATCAGGTACAATGATCTCATTCGGCTTTACACTTCTTGTAGGTGTTATCGTTAACTGCTTTGTAGGTGTACAGGTATCTAGAATCGTACTTCAGTCAATCCTTCAGTACAAGGTATTTGATAAGGTTGGATTCTTCAACCCTAAGAAAGAAAAGAGTGACCTTAAGTTCTTTGAGAAGAGAGCAGTCGTATTTGTTATTTCAGGTCTTCTCTTTGTAATCGGTATTGCTTCTATCTGTGTAAAAGGAATCAATCTTGATACACAGTTCAAGGGTGGTACAGTTATCAACTATACTATCAGCGCAAACAGTGTTGACGAAGCTGCAGTTAAGACAGCTGTTGACGGTGTTCTCAACAGAAACGCTACAATTCAGCTTTCAAAGAGCGCAGCAACAAATGAGACATCACTTGTGGTAACAATGGCCGGAAATACAGGTGTTACACCTGAGGAACAGTCACAGATAAGTGATGCAGTCGGCGAAGTTATCGGTGTTTCTGATCTCGAGCCAAGCCAGACATACGCAGTTGAGCCTTATATTGGTGCAAAGGCACTTCGTAAGGCTGGTATAGCAATCATAGTTTCATTCCTGTTGATCCTTGGTTACATTGGAATCCGTTTCTCTGCACTTTCAGGACTTTCAGCAGGTGCAACAGCTATCCTTGCACTTTTACATGATGTATGTATCGTATTGTTTGCATTCGTAGTATTCGGTATCCCGATCGGTGATTCATTTGTTGCAGTAGTACTGACTATCATCGGTTATTCGATCAACGATACTATCGTTGTATATGACAGAATCCGTGAGAATCGCAATCTCCACGTAAATATGGAGTTTACAGAGCTTATTGATAAGTCTGTAACACAGGTTATTTCAAGATCAGTGAATACTTCAATTACAACTATTCTCTGTGTAGTTATTATCCTGGTTGCATCTATTATGTATAGAATTACTTCTATTTATCAGTTTGCACTTCCAATGGCATTTGGTCTTGCAAGTGGTACATATTCTTCAGTATGCATCGCCGCTACAGTATGGGGACTTTGGAAGACAAGAGGATCTAAGAAAAAATGATATCTAGTTATGTAAGCACATTTTTAATATCTATGGTTCCGCTCATTGAGCTGCGTGGGGCAATTCCCTATGCAGTTCATGCAGGGATTCCTGCATACCAGGCAATAATAATTGCTGTTGTCGGAAACATGATCCCGGTTCCGTTTATCTACCTCTTTGCAAGAAGAATTCTTGAATGGGGAAAGGATAAGCCGGTTATCGGAGGCTTCTTTACCTGGTGTATTAAAAAGGGTGAGAAAGCCAGTAAAGCACTTCATTCAGATGGACGTGGTGTTTTTATCGCACTTGCATTATTTGTGGGAATTCCACTTCCGGGAACAGGTGCGTGGACAGGGGTTCTTGGAGCAAGCTTTTTGAACCTTGGATTTAAAAAGAGCACAGCTGCAGTTCTTTCAGGAGTTCTGCTTGCAGGAGCTATAATGACTATAGTTTCTCTGTGTTTTGCATCAGCTTTCACAGCTTTCGTTGGGTGAGATATCAAAGACCGTTCGTTAAATGCGAGCGGTCTTTTTGGTGTAATTGAGAAAGAATTAATAGAAATCTTATGGAATAATAGCTGCGTTTGTGCTATAAATATTTAATTAATGACAGAGATAGAAATGGAGCAAAAACATGTATTTACCAGAAGATCCGGTTATGCTTATGAGCGTTGTTAATACAGAACTCAGGGACAGATTCCCTACATTAGAAAGGTTTTGCAAGGCAAACGATGTAGAGACAAGCTATCTTATAGATAAGTTAAAAATGATAGATTATCATTATGATGAGGAGAAAAATCAGTTCGTATAATGGATATATTTGAATATATGCGTCAAAATACGATGGAAAAAGAATCACCGCTGGCTGCTCGACTGCGACCGACGACACTGGAAGAGATCGTTGGTCAGGAGCATATTGTCGGAAAAGGAAAGATGCTTTACAGAGCGATAAAAGCCGACAAACTTTCTTCTATAGTTCTTTATGGCCCTCCCGGAACAGGAAAAACAACAATTGCAAAGGTAATTGCCAATACCACTAAAGCAGAGTTCGTTCAGCTTAATGCAACTGTTGCCGGGAAAAAGGACATGGAAGGCGTGGTGCAGCAGGCAAAGGAAAATCTCGGAATGTATCACAAGAAAACGATACTTTTCATAGATGAGATCCACCGCTTTAATAAAGGGCAGCAGGATTATCTTCTTCCTTTTGTAGAAGACGGAACAATAATACTTATCGGTGCGACAACAGAAAATCCATACTTTGAAGTAAATGGTGCTTTGCTTTCAAGGTCTATAATATTTGAATTAAAGCCTCTTACAAAAAAGAATATAGAAGATCTTCTCATGCGTGCACTGACGGATCATGACAAGGGCCTTGGATCATATAATGCAGAGATTGATGACGAAGCTCTGGGTTTTTTGAGCGACCTTTCAGACGGAGATGCCAGATCAGCCTTAAATGCGCTTGAACTTGCGGTCATGACCACAGAAAAATCGCCTGATGGAAAGATACATATCACGCTGGAGGTGGCTGAAGAATGTATCCAGAAGCGAAAAGTCCGTTATGATAAAGATGGAGATAACCACTATGACACGATATCTGCATTTATCAAAAGTCTTCGTGGATCAGATCCAGATGCAGCGGTATTTTATCTTGCAAGGATGCTGAACGCAGGAGAAGATATTAAATTTATAGCAAGACGTATGATGATCAGCGCTTCAGAGGATGTTGGAAATGCTGATCCGCAGGCACTTCAGGTTGCGGTGGCAGCAAGTCTTGCGGTTGAAAGAGTAGGAATGCCTGAGGCACAGATAATACTTTCGCAGGCGGCTACATACATTGCGACAGCACCAAAGAGCAACGCATCGTGCGAGGCGATCTTTAGTGCTAACAGAGCAGTACAGGAGGCAGGAAGAGTGACGATACCTACACATCTGCAGGATGCTCATTATAAAAGTGCGGAAAAACTTGGACACGGTACGGGATATAAATATCCACATGATTACCCGGAACACTACTGTAAGCAGCAGTATCTTCCCTATGAGCTTAATGGAAAAGAGTTTTATGATCCGTCAGGAATGGGTTATGAGAAGAAGATCAGGGAGCACATGAAGAAGTTAAAAGATTCCGTTAAAGATGAAAATTAAAATATTATAAAAATAATTAACTAAATTTTAATAAAAATGGTTTTAAATAAAAACATATACTGCTTGCAATTATTGTATGCAGGCAGTATAATCTAAAAGTCTTAAAACTAATCGATAAATCAATATTCATTTCAATACTGCGTGCGCAGTAAGAGATATTAATCCCAAAAGTTGACTTAAATAATAATTATAAATTTTAGATGGAGGATTAAATGCGAGAAAAGTTAGAAACTCTCTCCCTTGCTGTTTTAAAGGAGATGGGAAAAAACGCTGGAATTAAAGGCGTTTCAACAATGAAGAAGGCGGATCTTATTGATGCGCTCATCGTTTCACAGGGAAGTGAGACAGCGACAGAAACAGGGGCTGCGAGAAAGACAGAACGTAAGCCTGACAGAAAGACGGAAGAGAGATCAGCTTCCGAACATGCACATGCAGAGCAGACAGGATATAAGAGAAAATCGATAGTTCATAAAAACGAAGAAGTTAAAGATGTAAGAGAGTCAGCGGATATTGATGCAGAGGAATCAGATGAGGATAAGTCATCGCTTGATTCCGGAGTACTTGCAAAGGGCATTCTTGAGGTTATGCCTGATGGATTTGGATTTATCAGAAGTGACAATTATCTTCCGGGAAATGATGATGTATATGTTGCACCAAGTCAGATCAGAAGATTTAATCTTAGAACAGGTGATGTTGTAGAAGGAAATAAGAGAATAAAGACTTCAGGAGAGAAATTCAGTGCGCTTCTTTTTGTTAAGAGTGTAAATGGAAGAAGCCCTGAGCTTCGTGAGCGTCGCCCTAATTTTGAGCAGATGACACCTATCTTTCCGGATGAGAGAATTCGTCTTGAAGATGGTAACAATACAGTAGCAATGAGGATGACAGATCTTCTCTCACCTATCGGTAAGGGCCAGCGAGGAATGATCGTTTCACCGCCTAAGGCTGGTAAGACTACACTTCTTAAGCAGATTGCAAAGGCTGTAACCAAGTCAAATCCTGAGATCCACCTTATAATCCTTCTTATCGACGAGCGTCCGGAGGAAGTAACTGATATCAAGGAGTCGATCGTTGGTGATAATGTAGAGGTTATCTACTCAACATTTGATGAGCTTCCGGATCACCATAAGAGAGTCTCAGAGATGGTTATGGAAAGAGCAAGAAGACTTGTAGAGGAAAAGAGAGATGTTATGATCCTTCTTGATTCTATCACACGACTCACAAGGGCCTATAACCTTACAGTTCCGCCATCAGGACGTACACTTTCAGGTGGTCTTGATCCTGCAGCTCTCCACATGCCAAAGAGATTTTTTGGTGCTGCCAGAAATATGAGAGACGGCGGTTCACTTACTATACTTGCAACAGCACTTGTTGAAACAGGAAGTAAGATGGATGATGTTGTATATGAGGAATTCAAGGGAACCGGTAATATGGAAATGGTTCTTAACAGAAAGCTTCAGGAAAAGAGAGTATTCCCTGCAATCGACCTTCAGAAGTCAAGTACCAGACGAGATGACCTTCTTCTCAGCCAGGATGAGCTTGAAGCACTTGAGATCATCCACAGAGGTGTTAATGGCGCCAAGTCAGAGGATTCTATCGAAAAGCTCATTGATCTTTTTGCACATACAAAGAATAACCGTGATCTTATACAGACGGTAAAGAAGATGAGATTCTAAAAGCTCATGAAAAAACTACTGATAATAACAAATATACCATCGCCATATCGAGTAGATTTTTTTGAATATCTTCAGAAAACGGTTGACGACTTTGAAATACATATATTGTTTCAATCTGGAAATGAAGGCTCTTTTAGAAAATGGAGCGGCGGTGAAGAACGATTAATAAATGTACACACGCTTAGATCAAAGGTGATCCGTGCCACAGGGAAGGATATTACAGAAAAATTTCTTCCAAGCGGGTGCGGTGCTGAAATAGAATCAATTTTTCCGGATGTAGTAGTATCGATGGAATATAATGCAGCTGCACTCATGGCAAAGCATTGGTGTAATAAAAATCATGTTCCTTATATTTCCTGGTCAGATGGAACCAGATATGCTGAAAGAAATATAAGATTTTATCAAAAGATATTTAGAAAATATATAGTAAGAAAGACAGCGGCGTTTATCGCAAGCTCGACAAAGACGAGAGAAAATCAGATTTATCTGGGTGCTGATCCTGAGCGTATATATATAAGTGAGTTGGCGATAGATATCAGGAGATACGGCAGTGCAGGAAGAAATTACAGACATAATGGTACTCTTGTGGCAGTCGGAGGTCTGATAGAGAGAAAAGGTATAGATCTTTTACTCAATGCGCTTTCACTTATAAAAAATGAAAACTGGGAGCTTCATCTTGTAGGAGAAGGCCCGGAAAAGGCTAACCTTGAAAGACGGGCAGAAGAGCTTGGGATAGCTGAAAAGGTCATATTCAAGGGCTTTATGAGCGGAGATGATCTTACAGCAGAGTATGAAAATGCTGGAATTTTTGTATTTCCCACACGAGAGGATTGCTTTGGACTTGTAACACTTGAAGCCATGTGCTGTGGACTACCTGTCATTGCATCGAAGTATGCTGACAGCTCATACGACCTTATAGACGAGGGAAAAACGGGATTTATAATTGACCCGTTCAACTCAAAGGCTTTTTCTGATTCGATTTTGAAGCTTCTTAGAGATGAAAAGCTTGCAAACGATATGTCCGTGGCCGGAAAAGAGAAAACCTGCCTGTTCGGATTTGAAAAAACATCTGTCGGATTTATGAATGCTGTCAGAAGTGTCTTTTGATCTTTTTTAATTAATGTAAATATTGACTAAAAGAGTATTAAATTATATAATATATTTATCACAATATTTCAGATTGTTACTGGCGACAGGCAAGACTGGATCGTAAATTTTTATATTCACTGTAAAAGTGAATATATTATTCGCGACCCGGTCTTTTTTGATTTAAAAAAGTAACTAAATAATTTATAATAAGTTTTATGATAATCAGGAAAATTTTTAATAATAATGCGGCGTTGTCGTCAGATGATAATGGAAATGAAGTAATATATACCGGCTGTGGAATTTGTTTTGGTAAAAAAGTTGGTGACGAGTTGGATAAATCCAAGATAGAAAAAGAATTTGTCATGTCTCAGCCAAATGAGCAATTTAAGCAGCTTGTATCAGAGTTACCGTATGAAGAAGTGCAGACTGCTGATGAGATAATCAAATATGCATCTACACATCTTTCCAAGCATTTAAGTAATAATGTCTATATTACGCTTACGGATCACCTTGACTTTGCTATCGAGAGAAAGAAAAAGGGGATACCGTTAAAAAACGAATTGCTTTGGGAAATAAAAAAATACTATGCGCCTGAGTTTGTTATAGGAAAGCATGCGCTTGAGATCATTAAGGAAAGGCTCGATGTAGAACTTCCTGAGGATGAAGCAGGCTTTTTTGCATTGCACATAGTAAATGCGGAACTTGATGGAGAAATGCATCATACAGCGGAAACTCCGGAGATGCTTCAAGACATTCTGAATATTGTGCGTTATACATGTAAGGCAGATCTTGATGAAAATTCTCTAAGTTATGAGAGGTTTATCACACATCTTAAATATTTTCTGCAGCGTGCTGAGAAAAAACAGTATTACCCGTCAGAAGATAATGATGTGTACGAGGCTATCTGCAAAAAACTTCCAGAGAGCAGAAGATGCGCAGAGCGTATAAAAAGTTATATGGAAGCTAAGAATGGTCAGAATGTTACAGATGAAGAAATGCTGTATCTGACTGTGCATATTTCAAGAGTTACTTCGAGAAAGTAACAAATGGAGCAAATCAGTCTTGATATCTAAGGAGGAGCAGAATGAAGACATTTAGAAAAGATTTCTTATGGGGAGGCGCAACAGCAGCAAACCAGTTCGAGGGAGCATGGGATGTTGACGGAAAGGGCGCTTCTGTATCAGATATGTGTACAAATGGTACAAAGGATACACCAAAGCGTATAACTACAACTATCGAAGAGGGAACATTATATCCAAGCCATGAGGCGATTGATTTTTATCATCATTATGCAGAAGATATCAAGCTTTTCGCTGAGATGGGATTTACGGTATTCCGTTTCTCTATTGCATGGACAAGAATTTTCCCTACAGGTATGGAAAAAGAGCCTAATGAGGCAGGTCTTGCATTTTATGATAAGGTGATTGATGAGTGCCGTAAATACGATATCGAGCCTCTTATCACAATTTCTCACTATGAGATGCCTTATGCATTAGTTGAAAAGTGCAATGGTTGGTATGGAAGAGAGTGTATCGGGTATTTTGAAAATTACTGCCATGCGCTCTTTGCAAGATATAAGGATAAGGTAAAGTACTGGCTTACATTTAATGAGATTAATTCAGCTACAATGTCAATGGGAAATGTGCTTTCACTTGGCACGGTTCAGGGCTATACAGGACCTATCACAGAGGTTAAGGATGATCCGAAGATCCGTTTCCAGGCTCTTCATCATCAGTTTGTAGCATCTGCAAGAGTTGTAAAGTATGCACACGAGAATTACCCTCAGTTTAAGATGGGCAACATGATCTGCTTCCTTACAACATACCCTGCAACATGCCGTCCGGAAGATATGCTTAAGGCTCAGAACGAGATGCAGATCAAGAACTGGCTCTGCGGAGACGTAATGGTAAGGGGATATTATCCTTCATACGCAGACAGATTCTTCGAGGAGCATGATATCCATCTTAAGACAGAGCCTACAGATGCAGAGGATCTTAAGAATGGTACAGTTGATTTCTATACATTCAGCTATTACATGAGCTCATGTGCAAGTGCTTCAGGTGAGGGTGCAACAACAGGTGGAAATCTCACAGGTGGTCTTAAGAACCCTTACCTTGAGGCAAGTGAGTGGGGATGGCAGATCGATCCTAAGGGACTTAGATACACTCTTAATGCGATCTATGACAGATATCAGATTCCGCTTATGGTCGTTGAGAACGGTCTTGGCGCAAGGGATGAGATCAAGGAAGATGGCACGATCGATGACAGCTATCGTATCGATTATCTCAGAAAGCACATTACAGAGATGAAAGAGGCTGTTAAAGACGGAGTAGACCTTATGGGATACACACCTTGGGGATGTATCGACCTTGTCAGCGCATCTACAGGTGAGATGGCCAAGAGATATGGCTTCATCTATGTAGAGAAGTATGATGACGGCACAGGAACACTTGCCCGCAGAAAGAAGAAATCCTTTGACTGGTATTCAAAGGTAATTAAATCAAACGGAGAGGATTTGGCATAAATGCTTACAGCAGTATTGATAATAAACTTTTTCCTTGCGATAGGAATTGTGATGTTCATTAATGGAATTATATTCAGGAAGAGTCTTCCGTTACCGGTGACAGTTAT
>JAILMH010000067.1 GCA_024692715.1 Lachnospiraceae bacterium | reverse complement strand
ACCTGCTGTCATGGTACAGGTATGGAAAATCATGTTAAATATCAGGAAGCCGTATATTTCAAGGAAAATGACACACTTTATGTAAACCTTTATATGCCGGCTTCAGTCAAGTGGCAGGAGAAGGGTCTTAAGATCTCGCAGAAAACCGAGTTTCCATCAGAGGATTCTGAGATAAAGGTAGAGGCGATCGACGGAAAAGATGCTGAAACAATTAGTATGAAACTCAGAGTTCCGTATTGGGCAGAAAATGGCTACACAGTAGAAGTTAACGGTAAAAAGGTCATAACCGAAGCAGAGCCTTCAAGCTATGTGACTCTCGAGGATATCAGCGCCGGAGATGTGATCAGGGTTCATGCGGAATTCAGCTATCATTTAAGTGCAACACCTGACAAGCTCAATGGAAGTGAAGTTGCAAGTGTTATGTATGGACCACTTGTACTTGTCGGAAAGACAACGAGCACAGCATGGAAAACTCTTAAGTTTGCAGAGGATATGGAGAGCTCTATCAGACAGGATACAGAAGATCCGCTTAAAATGACGACAAACGGACTTACCTTTGAGCCGATGTATAGAGCGCATCACTATTATTATTCAGCATATTTTAAGATACTTCAGACAAGCGATGATTCAACATACTATGAAGTCGCGCTTAAAAACGAGACAGAGGATAAGGGAACAATTGAAGTTAATTCAGAGCTTATCAAGGAAAAGGGAGCTCTTGATATAAAGGCTATTCCGAAGGATGGATTTAAGGTAAAGTCACTTAAGGTAAACGGCAGAGAGTTTGAGCCTTATGCAGAAAATCAGTATAAAGTTGAAAATGTAACAGAAGATCTTGAGGTGGTTGTGAGATTTGGTAAGAAGCTTCCGGAAACAGCAGATCCGGAGCATCTTGAATATGCAGCAGAAGCTTCTTCTGACTATACAGCGAGCTGGGAAAATCTCGATGGAGTCAATGCTGAGAATAATAACCCGACAAGATCGAACTGCGGAACAGGAAGAGGCTGGGGAGACTGGTCACAGCCGCAGGGCTCAACTCACTGGATCGCATATAACTGGGATAAGGCAGTTAAGCTCAATACAACAGAGATCTTCTGGTATGACGATGGCGGCGGAACAAGAGTGCCGGCTTCCGTAAGCTTTGAATACGAGGATGAGAACGGTGAGTGGCACGAGGTCTCTATGAAGGGAGATACCTCAGACATTTTCAAGCTCGATCAGTTCAATAAGATTCAGCTTGAAACTGTTACAGCAAAGGCACTTCGCATGAATGTGGTCATTTCTTCAGAGGACGGTGCAGCGGGTACAGGTGTAGTACGCTGGAAGGTAAGCTATAACGAGGAAGCTCCGGAGCATATCTATACTCTTAAAAAGGCATGGGGTAAGACCTTTATCCTTGATGAAGACGGAAAGAGAGCCGAGGGCTTTGTGACTGTTGACGGAGTAAGATATTACTGCGCTGCTGATAAGAAAGGCGCTATAGTCAAGTCAAAGTTCTTCACGGTAGACGGGGAGAAATATTATGCAAAGGCAGATGGAAGTATCGCGGTTGGCTTCCTTAAGCTAAATCAGGGAACTTTCTATTTTGATGAGGACGGAAAAATGGTAAATGACGGCTTCAGAGATATAGATGGAAAGACCTATTACTTTAACGAAGACGGCAAGATGCATAAGGGATGGTTAACGATAGGTGAGGATAAGTATAGATTCCTTAAAGACGGAACAATGGCAGCAGGAGAAATAGAGATCTGGGGCCGTAAATATAAGTTTGGAGAGGATGGAAAGCTGATAAAATAAATTAGATCTGGTGCTAAAGGCCCTGTGTGAAAAATCGCACAGGGCTTTTTTAGAGTTTAAAAATTTTGCTGATACGCATTTTTGTATTAAAATAATAATTCGGAGAAATATAAATTAAGTGAGAATTTTTACGCGAGGAATATGAGAAGATTATTAGACCGGAAACATCAGTACATTAAGTACAGCGTGTTATTCGTTATATCAGCACTGCTCATTTTTGGAGCATTTTTAATTGAAAAGAAGAACTTTTTATGGAATGAAGACGGGCTTTATCAGCATTTCAATGCCTTTGTCTACTTTGGAAAATATATTCGCGGGATAGTGAAGACGCTTATATTTGAGCATAAGTTTGAGATACCGAATTATTCTTTTGCAATAGGTTATGGTGGAGATATATTTACAACTTTGTCATATTATTCCTTTGGAGATCCCTTTTCGTGGCTTTCGGTAATCTCACCGTTTGGGGCAGCTGAGTATGTTTTTTGCTTTGCGGTGATACTGAGACTGTATCTTGCGGGTATCGCTTTTATTAAATATACAAAATTTATGGGACATGAGGGGGCTGAGAATTCAGTCGGAGCGCTCATGTATGCCTTTTGCGGCTATGGTGTATTTTATATAATCCATCCGTTTTTCTTAAATCCAATGATATATTTTCCAATGTTTCTGATCGGACTTGAGAAGATATTCAGAGGTGAAAAGCCGGTAATGTTTACGCTTGTGACATTTATATCGGCTATAAGTAATTACTACTTCTTTTACGTGACAGTACTCCTTACGGTCATTTATGCCCTGGTCAGAGGGGTGGACATTGTACCGAAAGAGGGGGTTAAAAACTATATAGGCAGGCTTTTAAGAGCGGCGGCAGCGGGATTTGTCGGAGTTCTCATGGCAGGCTTCGTACTGGTGCCATCGGCAGCGGCTTTCCTTGGAAGTTCAAGAACATCGAGCAAAAGTACGGTCGGGATAATATATGATCTTGATTATTATGTTAACCTTATTGCCCATTACTTCACCTGGGGAGAGTATGATGTTTATACGTTCATCTCGGTATCGTTTGCATCTATTATTGGAATAATCGCAGAGTTTAGATTTAAGAGCCGGGAAAAATGGCGCAGAGTACTGTTTATTGTGATGTCAGTCTTTTTACTCTTCCCTGTGTTTGCCTCTGTCTTTAACGGATTTAATTATGTTATAAACAGATGGACCTTTGCATATGCATTTCTGATATGTTATTTATTTGTAATAAACGTAAAGAAAGTCTTTGAGATAAAGTTCAGCAGGCTGTATCCGGCAGTACTTGCGGCGGCGGTTGTGGGTACTGTCGTGATCGGAATGCAGTGCCATCATGTGGGCGATAAATATATCGGGCAGAGTCAGGAACTTGGAATGGCTGATAAGCAGCTCACCGGAAATTTCAGCAGAGCTGCTGCACTGATATGTGATGATGAATTTCATCGGACAGATGTGGGAGATTACAGAGAAGTTAATTCTAATCAGCCGCTCTGGAATACTTATGGAGGCACTAATGCTTACTGGAGCGTCTTGGATGGGGATTTTGGAAATTATCTGAAAGCTTATAACGTATATAAGGATAAGATATACGATATAAGAGGCCTTGATTCGAGGACATTGCTGCTTCCCTTCGCTTCGGCAAAATATTTTACAGGTTCTGCGGATGTGACCTGGCAGGTGCCGTATGGCTACAGCGATATAGGTGAGACAGAGGATGAGCTTGGAATGAAAGCGAAGCTCTATAAGACAGATAATTATCTTCCTTTGGGATATACTTATACAACAGCTATAAGTGAGTCGGACTTAATGAAGCTCACGGTGGCGGAAAGGCAGCAGGTGCCATATTTTGCCGCTATTCTTCCGGATGATTCGGAGCTTTTAAGCAAGCTGGAAAAACCGGAGATAAAATTCAGTGACAGTGAGGTTCCATATAAAATAGATTCCTGTGAAGACGTGGAAATTGATGGAAATACGATCAAGGCTAAAAAAGAGGGAAAGGTTACGATCACCTTTGATCCGGTGGAAGATGTTGAGCTGTATCTTGAAGTAAGCGGGCTGGAATATCAGGCAGAGGATGACGAATATTCTGCTGAACTGGATGTTGAGGATGAAAACGGTGCAAAGGATAGTCTGGTGGTATATGCTCCGGAGCATGAGTATTACATGGGAAGAAAAAAGTATTTCTTCAATCTGTACTACTCTGACGAAAAGAGGAGCAGACTTGAGATAGAGTTTGAAAGAGGAGGAACATATACCTTTGAAGATCTGAAGCTTATAAAGCAGCCTCTTGACGGCATGGCTTCGAAATTGGATGAATTAAAGGAGACAACACTTCAGAATGTTGATATAAATACCGACAGTATCAGCGGAACGATAACATCAGACGAAGATAAGCTTCTCGCGCTTTCAATTCCCTGGTCGGAGGGATGGAGCATCTATGTGGATGGTGTCGAGTGTGAAAAAGTAAAGCAGAACCTTATGTATATGGCAGTTCCGGTGACGAAAGGAACACATAGCATAGAGTTGAAATACCATACGCCTTTTGGAAGGCTCGGATGTGTGATCACATTGATAGGAGTGCTTGTAGAAGCAGTATGGATAAGATTTTTAAGAAATTAAATGGAGTTTTAAGGAAGAATGATCCAGGATATAGAACCATACGTATTTAAGAACCAGTTTGAAAACATAAAACCACAGAATGACGATAATGTCTTCGTGTTCCGTGAAAAAAATATTTTGCTAAAAAAAGAAAATGAAGAAATTTCAGTACCTAAAGTAAAGGATATCATGGCAAAAGAGGATGAGCTTATCTATCTTTTTGCAATCGATGATAAGAAGTATTTCCTTTATCTGTCGGATGATGATAAGGCGGCAGAGCTGGAGGGTTATGACTACGAGCCGTTGAGGTTCCTTCGCTCGGCTAAGCCTATGGAGCTGAGCTTTGCAGGAGAGACGGCCTGGCACCTGAATCTCTGGTACAGGGATAACAGATTCTGCGGAAGATGCGGCCATAAAACTCTCCATCATACTAAGGAAAGGGCAATGGCGTGCCCTGAGTGCGGAAACGTGATCTATCCGAAGATAGCTCCGGCTGTGATAGTTGGCATAACTGACGGCGACAGGATCGTGATCACCAGATATAAGGGCAGGGAATATAAGGGAATCGCCCTTGTGGCAGGCTTTTGCGAGATAGGAGAGTCGATGGAGGCTACGGTTCGCCGGGAAATCATGGAAGAGGTTGGACTTAAGGTCAAAAATATAAGATACTATAAGAGCCAGCCTTGGGGATTCGACCAGAATATTCTGGCAGGATATTACTGTGAACTTGATGGTGATGATAATATAACAAGGCAGGAAGACGAATTGTCCGTTGCTGAGTGGGTAAGCAGAGACGAGCTTCAGGAGCAGACAAATATAATAAGTCTTACCGCTGAAATGATAGAAAACTTTAGAAGAAACGGGATTTGATAAATGAGCATATTAAATTTTGAAAATGTGAGCAAGACCCTCGGGAATAAAACTATTCTTGATGGTGTTACTTTTGGAATAGAGGCAGGGCAGAAGGTCGGTGTTATTGGCGTAAACGGTGCCGGAAAATCGACTTTTCTCTCGATGGCGACAGGAGAGATGGAGCCGGATGAAGGAGCTGTTATAACATCAAATGGTTTGAAGATAGCAAGACTTCTGCAGACACCGGATTTTGACAATTCAATAAGCCTTCTCGATAATGTCTCAAAGATGGCTTACGGTGATCACGCAGGGACAGATGACAACGGAAATGTAAAAGCGACTCTGGCAAAGTTTGGCCTTACAGAAGTGGAGGCGTCTCCGGAACATCTTTCCGGCGGACAGAAAAAGAGAGCAGCGCTGGCAGCGGCACTTCTTTCCCCTTCGGATCTTCTGATTCTGGATGAGCCGACAAACCACCTGGATATTGAGATGATCGAATGGCTTGAAAATTTCCTTCAGCATTATCGCGGAGCACTTTTGATGGTAACTCATGACAGATATTTCCTGGATGAGGTGACAGACTCGATTTTGGAGATAGACCATGCGAAAGTCTATACTTATGAGGAAAATTATTCAGGATATCTGGAATTAAAGCAGCAGAGGCTTGATTATGCAAAGGCAGCAGAGCGAAAGATGGCGACACTTTATAAGCAGGACCTTGCGTGGATGCAGAGAGGAGCCCGTGCCCGTTCGACTAAGCAAAAAGCCCATATACAGAGATTTGAAGAATTAAGGGACAGGGATAAGCTCGTAGAGGACAGGCAGGTCGAGATAAGCTCGGCAACTTCCCGTCTCGGAAATAAGACCGTTGAGCTTTACAATATCTCGAAGGCCTTTGGCGAAAGAAAGATATACAGTGAATTTTCCTACAATTTCTTAAGAAATGACAGGATCGGAATAATAGGGCCTAATGGATGCGGAAAGTCTACATTCATCAAGACTATCCTTGGACTGGTTGAGCCTGACAGCGGCCATGTGGAGGTCGGACAGACAGTTAAATTCGGATATTTCAGTCAGGAAAATGAAGAACTTGATATGTCTATGAGGGTTATAGACTATATCAAAGAAACGGCAGAATTTATAAGGACTCCGGAGGGACTTGTTTCTGCCTCAAATATGTGTGAGCGTTTTCTTTTCGATGGAAATATGCAGTACACGCTGATCGAGAAGCTTTCCGGAGGAGAGAGGCGCAGGCTCTATCTTCTAAAGGTGCTCATGGAGTCGCCTAACGTGCTCATACTCGATGAGCCTACTAATGATCTGGATATTCAAACTCTGCAGATCCTTGAGGACTATCTTGATCACTATGTCGGAGTGCTTATTGTAGTATCCCATGACAGATATTTCCTTGATCGCGTGGTCACATCTGTTTTCTCCTTTGAGGGTGATGGTGAGATAGAGAGGATCCCCGGAGATTATGAGAATTACCTTAAGCGTAAAAAGGAAAAGGAGCAGGATGAGGCGGAGACTGCACCCGCGGCAGAAGAAAAGCCTAAGGTTAAGTATGAAAAGACACCTCGTAAGAAGACGAAGCTTTCCTTTAAGGAACAGAAGGAATACGATACGATAGAAGAGGAAATAGAGAAGCTTCAGGCTCATTCAGAAGAACTCGATGCAGAGATACTTAAAGCTGCGACAGATTTTGGAAAGCTCACAGAGCTTACAAAGGAAAAAGAAGAGACAGATGCAAAGCTTGATGAAAGGATCGCAAGATACTTAGAGCTTGAAGAGATGGTTGAAGAATTCAGTAAACAGTAAAAGATACGCCCGGCGGAATACCCGTCGGGCGATTTTCATGAATTGATCTCACGCAGCATGGCACCATATCTGGCTGCGTTTTCCTTATCGCCCATTATCACATAGCAGATGTGAAGGCCGATGATAGGAAATGAGCTGCCGTAGGTGCTGCTGAGAAGTGCTTCAGTTTCGAAGGCTGCGTTGTAATACCAAATGACAGCTTCTGAGTAGTTATGCTGTGCGCGATAAAATTCGCCGAGCTCAAAAACTATCTCTGACGGAACCTCGTCAACTGCAAGACCTCTGGCTGCTGAAAGCAGCATTATAGATGGATCATTCATAAGACGTGCACATTTAGCCAGTACGCAGGAATCCATTTTTATGAGTTCTTCGTCACAGTCGCTGTCTAAGTGCCTGCGGAAAAAGTCGTAGGAATCCTTGAAATCTTCTTCAGTGCCGGAAACAAAAAGCTCACGGGCATACATCCGCTGCATCTGAGGAGAAATTTCCGCACCTGATTCTATGAGCCTTTTATAAATGGCAAAATCCCTTCCTGAGTGCAGCTCTTCCGGGCAGTGCTTTATACGGATGTCACTGTCATAGATCACAGGAGCTATACGCACAGTTTCGTGAACCTGATCCTGCCACTGAAAGCTTCTGACGCGCTTATAAAGCTTAGGCCGAAGCTCTTCATCGAAATTGTAAGTGGTATTTTTCTCCAGCTGATTTGTGTAATACATTTGTACGATCTCAATTTCAGGAAGCATGGCTTCCTTGAGCATACGGAATTTTTCGTGATTTTCCTCGTCTATCACTTCGTCGGCGTCAGCACTGTAGATATAGTCGCAGCCGGCCTTTGAAAAAGCGAAATTTCTTGCTGCGGAAAAGTCATCTACCCATTTGAAATCGTAGATCTTATCTGTGTATTTTGCCGCGATCTCTTTGGTCCTATCCGTTGAGCCTGTATCAACAATGATGATCTCATCCATCAGATCAGCAATACCGTCAAGACAGCGGGCAAGTATTTTTTCCTCGTTTTTAACTATCATGCATAAGCTTATACTTGTCATGAACTGAGTCCCCCTTATTCTTTGATGTCCCCTATGTGTTAATTATAAACTATTTAAGGAATGCAAAAGTGCCAAAAAAGGAGGCATAAAAATATTAAATATTACCATTTAAAAAACACAAAGTTCAGAAAAGCTCGAATTTTCGGAGCGTAATTTGGCAATTATTTCGATGGTCATGGTATGCAAAAGACGTATTTTTTAAAATACACTAAATAATGTGAAAAAAATATAAAATAAAACCGATATAGATAACGTAAATAAAGTGCCAGGGATGGCAGGAATATGCGGATGGGCTCATTTGCCCGGGGTGGTCTGCATATGCTTTTTATCATGGATGGAGTGATGAGGAACTATGATGAGGGAGAAGTGGAACGGAGTTTCTTCCGGGGTTGGAATGGGAAAGGTACTTCGTATAGAAGACGTAGTACTTGACATATCTAAACGTCGGACGAACGATATCAACTATGAAAGAGAACGGTTTGCAGATGCCGTGGAAGAATTCTGCGAAAACACCGATCAGATGGCTGAACGGCTTGAAAAAATGGGAGCGGGCAGAGAATCAAATATACTTGAAGTGCAGGCGATAATGATGCGTGATGAGTCCCTTCGACCGGAGATGGAGGAACGGATAATGCATGGCATAACAGCAGAATTTGCTGTAAGCGAGATCTGCGACAAGTATATCGGACTTTTTGCAGCGTCACCAAGTGAATTACTGAGAACAAGAGCGTGTGATATCAATGATGTAAAACAGAGGCTTCTGGGTATCCTCTTAGGGGTGAGAAGATGCGATATCAGAGAAGCTGTGACAGGAACAGTACTTGCAGCAAAGGAATTCTCTCCTGCTATGCTCTCGGAGATAGTACCGGGGAGTGTGACAGGGATCGTTGCGGAAAATGGCGGTGAAAATTCTCATGCGGCTATACTTGCAAGGAGCCTTGAACTTCCGGCAGTTTTCAATGTGCCGAGGCTTATGGCGAGAATAGAAAACGGCGAGGAAATGATCGTTGACGGAACCAGCGGAGAGATAATTTTTCAGCCGGATGAGGCTGCGAGACAGGAATTTACATGATGCTAGGGGGAGGCTGTAAAGAACAGCCTCTCTTTTTTGAACTGTGTACATAATTCAGAACACTTAACGACTTGAAAATGTATACAAAAGTTAATATAATTTTCTGTGTCTAAAGTGTGTTCGTAAAGTGTTGAAAATGTTAAAAACATTTTTGACCTTGCGAGGTATATTTTACAGGTGATTCGCTGTGAACTCAGTCTAGGAGGAAAAGGATCAATGAAGAAAATTTTAGCATTACTTATGGCCGGAATCATGTCACTTGCACCTGTCAGTGCATACGCTGCAACAAATAATACGGCAGCAAACACGATAACATTCGGAAGATATGAGCAGGACGGAAATACTGCAAACGGTATGGAGCCGATCGAGTGGATCGTTGTTGCAGATGATGGAAGCAAGAAACTGCTCATGTCCAAGTATATTTTAGAGAATCAGGCATATCTGCATGATTACGCAAATGTTCCGTGGGAAACTTCTGATTTACGTTCATGGATGAACGGAACCTTCTATGACACAGCTTTTAATGACACAGAAAAGGCTGCAATAGTCACAGTTACAAATTCAAATCCGGGAAGTGCCGCTTTCTTTGGAGGTCAGGGACTTGACGGAGGAAATGATACAAGCGATAAGGTTTTCGCACTCAGCGCTTATGAGGCACAGACATACCTCGGAGCAAGCCTTGCTGACTGGAACACAAATATGCAGGCTAAATGTACAGCATATGCAACTATGAGAGGCTGCTGGACACATCCTTCAAGCGGAAGAGGCTTCTGGTGGCTCAGAACACCTGGTAATGCCTATGGTTCATGGGTTGCAACAGTTCAGGATCACGGCGGTGTAGTAGCTCACGTTGGAAACAACGCCGGTGAAGGTGCAAGACCTGCAATCTGGGTAACATATTGATAGAATAGATATATAAGATGAAGAGAGGCCGGGTTTCCGACCTCTCTTTTTGTACGTTTTGTGCTTAGATAATGTGAGTATGCCACAATTTGCAATTTTTTTAATGAAGGACATACTTTTCGATGTTTGAAATTTCAAAATATGCCATAAATCACTATTTTGTGCTATAGGAGCATACAGTTCAGTAAAATCACATCTAAAATATGCCATAAATCGCTATTCCGTGCTATAGGGGCATACAATTCCGCAAAATCATATCTAAAATATGCCATAAATCGCTATTCCGTGCTATAGGAGCATATAGTTCAGTAAAATCACATCTGAAATATGCCATAAATCGCTATTTCGTGCTATAGGGGCATACAATTCCGCAAAATCACATCTAAAATATGCCATAATTAAATACTTTATAAATAAAAAGCATATATTTGTACTGATAGTATAAAATATGCCCTAAATACCTATAACAATGATCTGGAATTAAATTGTATAGAATCGCCATAAATGTGCCAAAGTAGTATTCCTAATAATTTTGTGTTATAATCTGAAATAATTATGTGCAGCTGTCGGAAACGACAGCTGTTTAAGATGTTTAGAAAAGCAATTTATGGAGGAAAATATGCGCACTTATCTTGTAACCGGGGGAGCCGGTTTTATCGGATCTAATTTTATTCATTATATGTTCAGAAAGTATGGCAGCGAGATCCGTATTATCAACGTTGATGCACTTACATACGCTGGTAATCTTGCCAATCTTGATGACCTTAAGGACAATGAAAATTACATTTTCGTAAAGGCCGATATCCGCGATAAGGCTTCAATTGAGAAGATCTTCGCAGAGCATGATATAGATAGAGTAGTAAACTTTGCAGCAGAGAGCCACGTTGACAGAAGTATCGAGAATCCTGAGATCTTCGTTGAGACAAATGTTCTTGGAACACTCGTTATGCTCAACTCTGCAAAGAAGGCATGGGAAAATGAAGACGGAAGCTTCAAGGCTGACAAGAAGTTCCTCCATGTTTCGACAGATGAGGTATATGGTTCACTCAGCGATCCTAAGGATTACTTCTATGAGACAACACCGTATGATCCACATAGCCCGTACTCAGCAAGTAAGGCTTCTTCAGACTTCCTTGTAAAGGCATATGTTGATACATACCACTTCCCGGCATATATCACAAACTGCTCAAACAACTACGGACCATTCCAGTTCCCTGAGAAGCTTATTCCGCTTATCATCAACAACGCACTTCAGGGTAAGAAACTTCCTGTATACGGTGATGGTAAGAACGTTCGTGACTGGCTCTATGTAGACGATCACTGCAAGGGAATCGATATGGTTCTTGAAAACGGTAAGCTTGGTGAGAAGTATAACATCGGCGGACACAATGAGAAGCAGAACATCGAGATCATTCACATCATTCTCGATACACTTAAGGAGCTTCTTCCGGACTCAGACGAGAGAAAGAAGAATGTCAGTGAGGAGCTTATCACATTCGTAACAGATCGTAAGGGTCACGACAGACGTTATGCCATCGCACCTGACAAGATCAAGGCTGAGCTTGGCTGGGAGCCTGAGACATGCTTCGCAGAAGGTATCAAGAAGACTGTTAAATGGTATCTTGAGCACCAGGAGTGGATGAAGAACGTTACAAGCGGCGATTACCAGAAGTACTACGAAGAGATGTACAAAAATAAATGATCCGAATTGCGTAAGCAATCCGCAATACAGATGACAATGGAGGATTAAATCGATGAAGGGTATAATTCTTGCCGGCGGTTCAGGCACAAGACTTTATCCGTTGACAAAGGCAGTATCAAAGCAGATGATGCCGGTTTATGATAAGCCGATGATATACTATCCGCTTTCAACACTTATGCTTGCAGGCATTCGTGACATTTTAATAATTTCAACACCAAGGGATCTCCCGATGTTCCAGGAGCTTTTCAAGGACGGTGCGCAGCTTGGATTGAATTTCTCTTACAAGGTTCAGGAGAACCCCAACGGACTTGCCGAGGCATTTATCCTCGGAGCAGATTTTATTGGAAATGACAGCGTTGCAATGGTACTTGGTGACAACATTTTCTATGGTCACGATTTTTCAAAGGTTCTTGCACGCGCAGCAGCAAGAGAGAGCGGAGCTACGATCTTTGGTTACTATGTAAAAGATCCGAGGGCTTACGGTGTTGTTGAATTTGATGCTGAGGGTAAGGCGGTTTCTATTGAAGAAAAGCCTGAAAATCCAAAGTCAAATTATGCGGTTCCCGGACTGTATTTCTACGACAATAATGTTGTAGAGATCGCAAGAAATGTTAAGCCTTCAGCCAGAGGCGAGCTTGAGATCACAAGCGTAAACAATGCTTATCTCGAAAAGGGAGATCTTTATGTAGAGACTCTCGGACGCGGATTTGCCTGGCTTGATACAGGAAGTCATGATTCGCTTCTTGATGCGGCTGATTTCGTTGCAGCATTCCAGAAGAGACAGGGACTCTATATTTCATGTATCGAAGAGATCGCTTATAAGAAGGGCTTTATTGATAAGGATCAGCTTATCAAGCTTGCCGAGCCTCTTATGAAGACCGCTTACGGTCAGTATCTTGTGGATGTGGCGAACGGATTATAAGTTCGCTGCGGCGACAGTTTTTATGCTCATTGCAGCAACAGCTGCCAGTGCGGCTGCTCTGAGCAGGTCCGGCAGCAATAAAAAGGCAGATGAGACGGTTCAGGAAAGCCTGTCCGTCTCTTATGATTCATTGTCCGGAATAGAAGCTGAAGTTATATCTTCAAACGAATCACCGCAGTCTGAGAACTCGAAGCTTGAGCCGCTTACATTGCTGCTCTCGGTTTCCGGTCATTCGCTGAGAATGATAGTTACAGATGAAGCGGGTGATCCGGTTGAAGGGCAGGAATTCCATGTTTTTCTAAGCGATGGGACGAGTGCCTTCGAGTATGCCGATACCGATAAGGACGGAATACTCTATGCGCAGGAGCTTCCAAGCGGAAGCTATCGCGTTGGACTGGCGGAAATTGACGGGTACGAGATACCGGATGCAGCCAGTGTAAAAATACGTGAAAAAATGACCTATGCCAGAATCACCAATATCAACGAGCTTATCCGTACTGAGGCTGATGTGGACGCTGAAAAGGAGGATACGGCAGATATTGAGGAAAGTGATGACGGCAGTCTTCTTAAGTCGGGCGGTATCGATCTTTCGGCAGGAACGATCGGGATCGATGTTTCGAAATACAATAAAGACATCGACTGGAAGGCTGTAAAGGCTGCGGGTATTGAATACGCGATAATACGATTGGGATACAGAGGTTCTTCAACCGGTGCGCTTGTAAAGGACCCGTATTTTGATCAGAACTACTACGAGGCTAGAAAAGCCGGAGTAAAGGTTGGCGTGTATTTCTTTACCCAGGCATTGAACGAAGTCGAGGCGGAGGAAGAGGCTGAAATGGTAGCCTCGCTCACAGACCCTGAAGATCTTTCAACACCGGTGTTCATAGATGTCGAGTCTTCCGGAGGCAGAGCGGATTCCCTTGATAAGGTCACACGTACTGCAAACATCAAAAAGTTTTGCGATACGATAGAAACACTTGGATATCGTGCAGGTGTTTATGCAAATAAAAAGTGGTTCACGAAGTATATAAATACTGATGAACTCAGTGATTATAAGATCTGGCTGGCACAGTACAAAGTACGCACGCCGACCTGGGACGGACACTATGATGCTTGGCAGTATTCCTCAAAGGGAAGTGTCGAAGGCATCACGGGAAATGTCGATCTTAATTTAAATCTAAGCCTTGATGAGTGATGAAGGTTTAGGAGTTTTATACAGATTGGAGCAAAAATGGGACAGATTACAGTAGAGACCTGTGAGATCGAAGGATTAAAGGTAATTACACCAAAGGTATTCGGTGACGAGCGCGGATACTTCATGGAAAGCTATAACATTGAGGATTTCAAGAAGGCAGGTATTGACAATGTATTCGTACAGGACAATCAGTCTTCTTCAACAAAGGGTGTTCTTCGTGGAATGCACTTCCAGAATAACTTCCCTCAGGCAAAGCTTGTTCGCTGCATCCGTGGTGAAGTTTATGATGTTGCTGTTGACTTAAGACCTGGTTCTGCTACATTCGGAAAGTGGTTCGGTGTTACTCTTTCAGAAGAGAATAAGAAGATGTTCTTCATCCCTCGTGGATTTGCACATGGATTCCTTGTACTTTCTGATTATGCAGAATTTGCATATAAGTGCGATGACCTTTATCACCCGGGTGATGACGGCGGACTTAGATTCAATGATCCGGAGATTGGAATTGAATGGCCTACAACAATTCCGGAAAATGAGCTTAACATCAACGATAGAGATAGAAACTGGCCTGATTTTAGTGATTACAAGAAAGAACGTAATCTGTAAAAATTATGAGTAAAAAGAGAAAAGTAATTGCCACTCTGTTTATACTGGTAGCAGCCTTCAATGCCTGGATCATCACGCATCATAATATATTTGCGGATCCGGAGCAGGAGGTGCTTAAAAAAATAATATCGTGCTGTATAATCGATGCAGCCTATATTGGATTCGTACTGGGCTACGAGCGTATTGTTGCGCTTCCGGTGGAATTATGGCAGAACAGAGAGCTTATATGGAAACTTGCGAAAAATGACTTTAAGTCAAGATATGCCGGATCGTATCTGGGAATTTTCTGGGCTTTCGTGCCTCAGATAGTAACAGTTGCGGTTTATTGCTTTATCTTTTCAGTGGGAGTCAGGCAGGATGCGACGGGACATACGACATATCCGTTTGTCCTGTGGCTTGTGGCCGGCATCACTCCGTGGTTTTTCTTTTCAGAAGCCTGGGGAAGCGGCACCAGCGCCTTTCTTTCATATACCTATCTTGTTAAAAAGGTGGTATTTAAGATAAGTATTTTGCCTATCATTAAGGTCGTATCTGCACTATTCATTCACTTTTTCTTTATAGCGATAGTTGCAGTCCTTATGATAGCTCTTGGCTACCCGCCGACAATTTACTGGATTCAGATACCGTATTTTTCGTTCTGTACCTTCCTTTTGGTGCTTGGAATGAGCTATGTTACGGCATCACTTACGGTATTCTTCAGGGATATCGGCCAGTTTATCGGCATACTTATGCAGATCGGAATCTGGCTTACACCTATCATGTGGCATCTTGATTCACTTTCAAGACCGCTTCAGATACTCTTTAAGCTTAATCCGATTTATTATTGTGTAGATGGATTTCGTATGGCGTTTCTGGATAATATGTGGTTCTTTGAGCATTTTTACTCAACCGCTTATTTCTGGATATTCACAGTAGTTATGTTTATTTTCGGTGCAGTTGTCTTTAAGAAATTAAAGGGACACTTTGCCGATGTGCTTTAAGGTAAAGACGGATATGTCAGATTGTGCAATTAAGGTCGAGAATCTCGACAAGGTATATAAATTATATGATCACCGCCGCGACAGACTTATGGATGCGCTGGGGCTCACAAAGAAAAAGGTCTATCATGAGCACTATGCTCTGAAGGACGTTTCTATGGAAGTCCACAAGGGCGAAACAGTAGGTATCATTGGAACAAACGGTTCCGGTAAATCTACTATCCTTAAGATCATCACAGGTGTATTGAGCCCTACAGCGGGAAATGTTGAGATCAACGGAAGAATTTCCGCACTGCTTGAGCTTGGTGCCGGCTTTAATATGGAGTTTACCGGTATCGAAAATATCTATCTTAACGGAACAATGATCGGTTTTTCCAATGCTGAGATAGAGGCGAAAATGCAGGATATCCTTGACTTTGCGGATATCGGAGATTTCGTCAATCAGCCTGTAAAGACTTATTCGAGTGGTATGTTCGTAAGACTGGCATTCGCAGTGGCCATCAACATTGACCCTGAGATACTCATAGTTGACGAGGCGCTTTCGGTAGGAGATATTTTCTTCCAGAATAAGTGTTATCACAAGTTCGAGGAATTTAAGAAAGCGGGAAAGACCATTGTATTCGTAAGTCATGATCTTTCCAGCATCTCTAAATATTGTGACAGGGTTTATCTTCTTGATCGCGGTAAAAAGCTTGGAGAAGGCAGTCCGAAGACTATAATCGACATGTACAAGAAGGTTCTTGTGCATCAGCTCGATTCTAAGCCGGAGGACCATGCGGATTCCTTTAACCGCGGCGGAATGAAACAGCTTGATGGAACAGACGGCAATGCGATTCCTAAGTTCTGGAAGGACAAAATGGTTCTGAATCCTTCTCAGGACAGCTATGGAAGCGGTCTTGCGGAAATAGTTGATTTTTGCTGTGTTGACAACAGCGGACAGATAACAAATACGGTTATGAAGGGAGATACCTTTACTATCCGTATGAAAGTAAAATTCAATACCAGAATTCAGCAGCCTATACTTGCATGTTCATTTAAGAACAGGATGGGTGTTGAAATAACTGGTACAAATACGATGTTTGAGAAAATAGATACCGGAAATCCCGAGAAGGACGAAGTCATGGTCGTGAATTTCACGCAGAACATGAGCCTGCAGGGAGGAGAGTATCTGATTTCCTTTGGCTGTGTAGGATACCGTGAAGGTGAGTTTACTGTATACCACAGACTTTATGATATATTCAGCATAAACGTCATATCCTCAAAGGATACAGTGGGCTACTATGACATGGGTATGGAAACTACAGTGGAGAGACTAGTATAATACGGAGATTTTCGATGGAAGCGAAGCAGGAAAAAATTGGTAAAGTGATTCTGGATTACAGAGATTATCCGGGAGAAGATTTTTATTCAGAAGGAAAAGATGAGGATGAACTTCTTGAAATAGTCAAGAACCATACCTCAGAGGAATTTAATCAAATAATTGCTTTACGCGGAAGCTGGAGTGTTCTTTACCATCTGT
Organism: Lachnospiraceae bacterium; assembly: GCA_024692715.1. Classification (GTDB taxonomy): domain Bacteria; phylum Bacillota; class Clostridia; order Lachnospirales; family Lachnospiraceae; genus NK4A144. The sequence continues at coordinate 45,607 of JAILMH010000067.1, read as the reverse complement.
CTCATCTTAGGGGGAATATCATTGATTTTCTCCCTATATCAAAGAAAGACAAAGTGCTTGAGGTTGGAGCAGGATGCGGTGCTGTCACAGGAGTGCTTAGTAAAAAGGCCGGAGCTGTGACCTGTATCGAGCTCAGCCGCAAGCGCAGTCTCATTAATGCATATCGCAATAAAGATCACGATAATATCGAAATAAAGGTCGGTAATTTTCAGGATGTCGAGAAGCATCTGGAGCAGAAATATGACTACATAATGCTTGTCGGTGTGCTTGAGTATGCGCTTTCTTATATCAATGGAAACAATCCTTATGAGAGATTCATTGAGATACTTTCAAAGCATCTTACTCCGGGCGGAAAAATTGTCATTGCAATTGAGAATAAGTATGGAATGAAGTATTTTGCAGGTGCAAGAGAAGATCATACCGGACGTTATTTCGACAGTATTATGGGCTATCCGGAGGGAAGCCAGGCCAGAACATTTTCAAGGGATGAGCTTATAGGCCTTGCTAAAAAGACAGGCTTCAGATACAGATTCTATTATCCGTATCCCGACTATAAGCTTCCGGCAATGATATATTCTGACTTGAAGCTTCCTTCCGTCGGCGATTTTACAATGAATGAGAGAAACTTTGACGGTGAGAGATTTACTGCATTCAATGAGGGTCTTGCCTTCGACGAAAGCGTAAGAGATGGAAGCTTCCCGTTTTTCTCTAATTCGTTTTTGCTGGTGCTTGATAGAGAGGATCCGCTTTTGGCCTTTAGTACAAGGCATCCGATCTATTCAAAGCATTCAAATGAGCGCGATTATAATTTCCGTATTCGTACAGATATCACAGAGGATGGATATCACAAACGTTGTGTTATCAAGTATCCGGCTTCGAGAGGTGCTGTAAATCATCTTGAATCTACTTTTAAGGCGTATGAGAAGCTTAAAAAGGCTTTTGTCGGAACTAATTTTCAGCCGAATCGCTGCACCAGAGTAGAGGATAAGAATGGAAAGCTTGAAAGCCTTGAATTTGAGTATCTTTCAGGAAGTACGATGGCTGATGAGCTTGATATCCTGCGTGAGCAGGGAAGAATCGACGATCTCATCGGCGTTATGAAGAAGTTTGCTCAGACGCTTAAGACTGTTGCCAGAGAAGAGTTTTATGTAACACCTGAATTCACAAATATTTTTGGAGAGAAGGAAATTCCGGGAGAGCATCATACATCGATGCTTACTACAGATATTGACCTTATCTTTTCAAATCTTGTTTATAAAGATGGATGGAATGTGCTCGACTATGAGTGGACCTTTGATTTCCCGATACCGGTAAATTATGTTCTTTACAGGTCTATCCGTTATTACATCGAGGCATCTGCGGATGATGCGCTTAAGAAAAAAGATCTTTATAAGATACTTGGAATGTCTGCTGAGGAGAAAGCAGCATACGACAGAATGGAAATTTCCTTCCAGAAGTGGATAGTCGGAGATAAACTTTCACTTATCGGAATGTACTCGATCTTTGGCGGAAATAATATTCATTTTGAGCAGGCGATGAACCTCGGAAGACTTCTTGTGAGACCGGAAAGAGTAAGATTTTATTATAATTCCGGAGATGGTTTTACTGAGGAAAATTCGCTTTTCCTTAATGCAAAGAGAGATGAAAATGATCATATCTCAGTAACATCGGTTCTTCCGAAGAACTGTACTTCATTGAGGATCGATCCGGGTGAATTTACATGTATTCTCAAGGTGATCTCGATAACAGTAAACGGAAAGCCTGTCGAGAGTTACGGAGTAAATGGTATTACGCTTCACGATCATATAGTGTTTTATGATACGGCAGATCCGCAGATATTGCTTGAGTCTGTACCCGGAGGAGCAGAAGTACATGTTGAGTATGCGCTTCTTAAGATTCAGAATGAATTCTTCCTTCCGCTTCTTGGCGAGATCAAAGGATTCAAGGACTATGCCAGGGAATCGGAGAAGACAATACTCAGACTCAATGAATCTAAGGTAAAGAAGCTTCTCAAGCGAAACGAGGAGCCTGTGGCAGAAGATGAACCATCGGATTATACGATAGTAGAGGGTTGGAATGAACAAGCCTGAATATCAGAAAATGATTGAAAGCTATGCGAATCCTTATAAATGCTGGATTCGTGATACAGAAATACATGATAGTGTTCAGGAACCGGAAAGGCTTAAAGAGGCTGTGCTTGAAAAGTACAGCCTATATTCCTGTGAGGATGCCCGGATCGATGAACGCTTCTGGATGCTGGCGGCTGAAAGTGATGCGGACTTTGTCTATTCAGATGAAGATATAATGGATAGTAATGGCCGTCGTGATCCCTTTTTTAAGCCGGATATGGCGAGAGAGTCTCTTCTTGGAATGTACTTTCCGGGAGCTGTTTCACTGGTTTCAAAGGAGCTTGAGGAGAAACTTTCTGATACAGCCGGACAAAAGGGAAGCCTTGAATATCTAATGGCCTGTGCTTTGAAAGCTGAGAAGCCACTCCACATTGCAGAGGTGCTGGTTCACACTTCAAAGTCACATGAATATACATATTCAGGGAAGAGTGAGCTTGAATTTTCAGGAAAAGCTCTTGTGTCCGCAGTGATACTTTCGAAGGATAATCCGGGACTTCTTAAAACCTGCGTAGATACTTTGCAGAGATCGGCTGAACTTGAAAAGCAGCAGCTTGAAATAATCGTAATAGACAATGGCAGCAATGATGAGAATACTGCAAAATACGAACAACTGGCAGAGAGCAGAAATTTTATATATGAGAAACATCCGATGAAGTTTTCCTATTCCAGACTTTGCAATATAGGCGAGAGCAAAGCCCATGGAGAGTATATTCTGCTTCTCAATGATGATATTGAGGTGCCTGAAAATACCAGATTTTTAAGAAAACTTCTTTTTATAGCATCGAGAGAACAGGTCGGTGCTGCCGGTATAAAGCTGCTTTATCCGGATGGATTACATATTCAGCATAATGGAATAACATTTCTAAAAAGCGGACCGTCGCACAAGCTTTGTACATATCCTGATGATAGAATATATGGACATGGCATTAACAGACATGTTCATAACTGCATAGCTGCGACCGGTGCATGTCTGATGGTGGCAAAATATAAATATGATGCAGTGGGCGGCTTTGACGAGGCAATTGATGCGGCCTATACTGATGTTGATCTTTGCCTGGCGCTATATCGCAGGGGATGGATATCGGCTGTGGTTAGCGAGACGCATCTTATACATCATGAAAGCTTTACAAGAGCTGATGATATAAATGACAGCTCGGCCTACGAAAGACTGCAGAAAGAAAAGGCATATTATGAAAATAAATATGCTGATATTCTCGAAGCAGGTGATCCCTTTTATAATCCCAATCTTACTAAAACAGAATTGGATTATTCCGTGGATTATGAGCTTCCCGGGGCGGCTTTTGGGCTTTCAGAGAGGAAGGACCCGGCTTTTAGGCGTTATAAGCCTTTAAAGAAACAGGTTCATATCGAGGCCGAATCTTGCAAATATCACCTGAGCGATGCCTGGGGAAATGAAAATTATTTTGAGATCACGGGCTGGGCTTTTGTTGAAAAAGTACCGGGATATACCTATGAGGCAGAGGTTATACTGGAGTCCGGCGAAGAGAGACTTGTTTATAATACCTATCGAATGCCGAGGGAAGATGTCTCTACGGTATTTGCATGCTTCAGCGGATTAGAGCTTTCCGGATTTGCAGCGAGGATACCTGCCGGAGACCTTAAGAAAGGTCTGGAGTATAGAATTTCGGCGGCAATGGTAAAGCCGGCAGTCTTAAACAAAAAAATTTATAAGGGCTATAAGAAAGAAACCGCACTGACGGTTAAGTATTAAACTAAAGCAAGGCCTTTGGAATGAGGAAATTATGTCAGATCAAAGTATGGAGAATTACTACAAGGAACTTTACGAAGATGAGAAAAAGAAAAATGAAAAGCTTACGCGTGAGCTTGTAACTGCAGAAGTTGAAAATGCAGAGATGAAGCGTAAGATCAATCTTCTTAAGGGAAGCCTTATTTATAAGTCGATCATGCCGTTCAGACTCGCGTGGTCTCACACAAAGAATGCTATTACAAGAGTTAAGAGATACGGAAATATCAGCGGTGTTATACGAAAGATCAAATCAAAGCGTATCGAGATGATGGCGTATAAATACCATGGTACAGAGAGCTTTCCGAATGCGGCGCGCCGTCAGGAGGAAGAGAATCATAAGTTTAAGGAAGATCACGTATTCAGTATTCTTGTACCGCTTTATAATACACCAGAAAAATTCCTTAGGGAAATGATCGAAAGTGTTACAGCGCAGACTTATGCCGGCTGGGAACTGTGTCTTGCAGATGGTTCTGATGCTGAGCATTCTTATGTTAAAAAGATCGTTGACGAGTATATCGCAAAAGATAATGCGACAGGTCACAAAGATCGCATCCGTTATAAGAAGATTGAAAAGAATCTTGGAATCTCAGGAAATACAAATGTCTGCTTTGAGCTTGCAACAGGTGACTATATCGGACTTTTTGACCATGATGATCTTCTCCATCCGTCAGTACTTTATCAGTACATGCTCGAGATAGAGAAGACAGGGGCTGATTTCCTTTATTGTGACGAGGCAACATTCCAGGGCGAAGATATCAATGATATGATAACTCTTCATTTTAAGCCTGAGTTTTCTATTGATAACCTCAGAGCGAATAACTATATCTGTCATTTCTCTGTTTTCAGTAAGAAGCTTTCTGATGAAGTCGGACATTTCCGTTCAGAATTTGACGGAAGCCAGGATCACGATATGATCTTAAGACTTACAGCAAAGGCAAAGTGCATCCGTCACGTACCGCACATTCTTTACTATTGGAGAAGTCATGCTGCTTCAACAGCTGCAGATATCAATTCTAAGACATATGCTATTAATGCAGCCAAGAATGCTGTTTCAGCACATCTTAAGAGCTGTGGCTTTGAGAATTTTGAAGTTGAGAGCACAAGAGCTTTTCCAACTATCTTCAGAATTCGTTATGAGATCAAAGGAGAGCCTAAGGTCAGCATAGTGATCCCGAGTCATGATCATGTTTCGGATCTTAGAAGATGTATCGAGTCGATCCTTGATAAGACATCTTATGAAAATTATGAGATCGTCGTTGTCGAGAATGGAAGTAAAGAGCCTGAGACAATGGAGTATTATGAGGCACTTAAGAAGGCTCCGAAGGTAAAGATCGTTAATTACACTGAAAGTAAGGGATTTAACTTCTCGAAACTTGTCAACTACGGAGTTAAGAATGCTGAAGGTGAGTATGTGCTGCTTCTTAATAACGATACCGCCGTTGTTTCAAGGGACTGGATCGAGAACCTTCTTATGTATGCCCAGCGTGAAGATGTTGGTGCTGTCGGATGTAAGCTTTATTATGAGGACTGGTCGATCCAGCATGCCGGAATAGTCATCGGACTTGGAGCACACAGAACAGCAGGCCACACACACTATCGTCTTGCAAAGGACAACCTGGGATATATGGGACGCCTCTGCTATGCGCAGGATGTTTCAGCTGTCACAGGAGCCTGTATGATGGTTTCAAAGGCTAAATACGAGGAGATCGGCGGATTTGCTGAGGATTTCGCAGTTGCCCTTAACGATGTGGATTTCTGCCTGCGCCTTCGTGAGAAAAATTATCTGAATATCTTCACACCTTTTGCAGAGCTCTTCCACTATGAGTCGAAGTCAAGGGGCGATGATACAGATGGTTCAAATGCCGAGAGAGCAGCGCGTTATGACGCTGAGGCTGAGCATTTCCGCGCTAAGTGGAGCAAGGTCATCAAGGCCGGAGACCCGTATTATAATCCGAATTTCTCACTTGATCACAGCAATTATACGCTTAAGGCAAGTCCTGCCCCTATGGTGCAGTGAGTATTGATATAGTACCAATAAAAAAACAGTTATGTTATAATTACACGTGCAATAGCGAAAACGTTCTAGAATTATAATAAGAACCATTAGGAGGTTACCAGAGTGGACGATTTTAAGAAAAAATTCGAATATTGGCTGAACGACCCATATTTCGATGAGGATACAAAAGCTGAATTAAGCAATATTAAAGATAACGAGGCAGAGATAGAAGATCGTTTTTATAAAGATCTTGAGTTTGGTACAGGCGGACTTCGCGGTGTTATCGGTGCAGGTTCAAACCGCATGAATATCTACACTGTAAGAAAGGCTACACAGGGCCTTGCCAACTATATCCTTAAAGAGGGAACACAGGATAAGGGTGTTGCGATCGCCTATGACTGCAGAAAGATGTCTCCAGAGTTTGCTGATATCGCAGCACTTTGCCTTAATGCAAACGGTATCAAGGCATATGTGTTTGATTCTTTAAGACCGACACCGGAGCTTTCATTTGCGCTTAGAACTCTTAAGTGTACAGCAGGTATCGTTATCACAGCAAGTCATAACCCGCCTGAGTACAACGGTTATAAGGTTTACTGGGAAGACGGCGCTCAGATCACAGCTCCGAGAGATACAGATATCATCAATGAAGTTTCTGCAGTTAAGGCATACAGCGATGCAAAGACAATGGATAAGGCAGAAGCTCAGAAGGCCGGACTTTACAATGTGATCGGCAAAGAAATCGATGACATGTATATGGCAGAGCTGAAAAAGCTTATAATTCATCCGGAGATCATCAAAGAAGTTGCTGATGATATTAAGATCGTATATACACCTTTCCATGGAACAGGTAATGTACCGGTTAGAAGAATTCTTGCCGAGCTTGGATTTAAGAATGTATATGTAGTTCCTGAGCAGGAGCTTCCGGATCCTGAGTTCACAACTCTTGAGTATCCTAATCCTGAAGATCCTAAGGCATTCACCCTTGCACTTAAGCTTGCAAAGGAAAAGGATGCTGATATTGTTCTTGCAACAGATCCTGATGCAGACCGTCTCGGAATCTATGCAAAGGATACAGCTACAGGTGAATACGTAAGCTTCACAGGAAATATGTCAGGTATTCTTATCGCAGAGTATCGAATCAGAGAACTTGCAAAGATGGGCAAGCTTCCTTCAAATGGCGCGCTTGTTAAGACTATCGTATCTTCAAACATGGCCGATCCTATCGCAGAAGAGTACAAGCTCAAGCTTATCGAGGTCCTTACAGGATTCAAGTATATCGGAGAGCAGATCAAGTTCTTTGAAGAGAATAATTCATACGAGTATGTATTTGGCTATGAAGAGTCTTATGGCTGCCTCGTTGGTACACATGCCCGTGATAAGGATGCAGTTGATGCAGTTATGTGCCTTGCAGAAGTTGCCGCGTGGTGCAAGAAGAACGGAATCACTGTCTGGGATCAGATGATGAGCATCTATAAGAAGTACGGCTTCTACAGAGAGGGTATCCATACAGTAACACTTAAGGGTGTGGATGGTGCAGCCCAGATCAAGGGAATGATGGAGAAGATCCGTCAGAATCCTCCGAAGGAATTTGCCGGACTTAAGGTCAATGAGTATCGTGATTATAAGGAAGACAAGGCTGTCAACAATGTGACAGGCGAAGTTAAGAAGACAGGACTTCCTACATCAAACGTTCTTTATTTTGATCTTGATAATAATTCATGGTGCTGTGTACGTCCTTCAGGAACAGAGCCTAAGATCAAATTCTATATGGGTGTTAAGGGTACAAGCCTTGAGGATTCAGATAAGAAGCTTGAAGAGCTCAAGGCAGATGTAATCAAAAAACTTGCAGAATAATAAAGGGATTTGAAATGTCAAAAGACATCTGGAAAAAAATACTGATAGCGGTGCTGCTTTTTGCGGCACTGCTTTCTATAACAGCGGGTGTTAAAAATGCGCTTTATTATAGTCAGGATTTTCAGTGGGATGCTGTTAAAGCGCTTACCATGCACATCGACCCTTATGACGTGAGTCTTAGCCAGCTTGCCAGGGTCAATGCACCTGAAATGAACGAGTTCAACGAATATTTTGACTCGATAAATGCGCCTCAGAATATGGAGGCTAATCAGTTTCCGAGCCTTCTTTTTCTACTGTCACCGCTTACATTGCTGCACTACACAGCGGCCAGAGTTGTATGGCTTATCTTAAATCTGTTGTTTACGGCAGCGATTATCTTTTTACTTAGAAAAACCTTTATGAAACAGCTGGACAGAGATGTATTTATAATAGCCTCTCTGCTGATGATCGCGGGAACACCCTGGAGAAACCAGATAGGTGTTGGACAGCATACGCTGTTTTCATTTGCCTTTTTCCTGCTGGCTGTATGGCTGTCAGAGCTTGGACACTCTGAGATCGCCGCTTTACCGCTGGCCGTTTCATATTTTAAATACACATTGACAGCTCCGCTCGCTATCTGGTTCATATACAAGAAGAGATTCAAGGAGTTCTTTATATCTATAGTCATACATATATTTTTGACTATATTCAGCTGCTTCTGGCTTGGGGAATCTTTTTTGAATATGATAATCAAGCCGCTTAAAGTGTCTTCGGCACTGGCATCAGAAGGAAGTCTTGATATAAGTGCGCTTACAGGTGGGGCATCATGGGCGGTAGTGCTGACAGGCCTGTTAATGCTCGTACTTTTGGGAATTGCATTAAAGTTTGATGAAGGCTATGACAATGAACTTTTCACTTTGTTATTGTTAGTCAGTCTGATAATCACATATCACAGGACCTATGATTATTTTGTGCTTACTGCAGCACTTCCGGGAATCATTAATTACAAAAAGATCAGAGCCTTTTATGTGATCACAGTTTTATTTATTTTCTTTGGACTCAGGGTATTTCATGAGAATGGAGCCTCTATTATCGCTGCGGGAGTGCTTTACTACGCTTTGATAGTGGGTTTTGCAGCGTGTTTCATGATGAAGAGCAGGATAAGCTTCAGTCATAAATAAACCTCAGGGGTATTGGCCAGGGTATGTCGGAATGGAGGAATGAATGGATAAGTTATATATGATTATTCCGGCTTATAATGAAGAAGCAACAGTCAGGGATGTTATTGATGAATGGTATCCGATGGTCGTGATGACAGGTGAGGAAAGCAGACTTGTTGTTATTGATGACGGATCGAGCGACAGCACGTTGAGTGTGCTGCGGGCGGAAGCCGAAAAAAGGCCGCAGCTTATAGTTAAGCATAAGGAAAATTCCGGGCATGGTCCTACGATCCTTGCCGGATATAAGTATGCGATAAAGGCCGGGGCTGATTACATTTTTCAGACAGATTCTGACGGTCAGACATCGGCGGCTGAGTTTCCGGCATTTTGGAGAAGCAGACGCCATTATGATATGATAGTTGGATATCGTAACCACAGACAGGACGGATGGTCAAGGATATTCGTCACTAAGGTCCTTAAAACAGTGATATTTCTTAGCTTTCACTGTGTAGTCACTGATGCTAATTCGCCATTCCGTCTGATGAAAGCAGAAACACTTCATAAAAAACTGTATCTGATACCTGGAAATTATTTTCTTACAAATGTTCTGATTACAGTAATCTATACAAAGCATCACTGCAATGTTAAGTTTGTTCCTATCAGTTTCAAACCACGTCAGGGCGGTGTGAATTCGATAAATATGAAGCGTATATTTAACATTGGAAAAAATGCACTTAAGGATTTTGCACGTCTGAATAAAAGAATATAGGTGTAACGAAAGGAATTGTTTTGGAAAATACGATTAAAGAAAAAAGCGGATTGAGTGCGCTTATAGCACAGATACTTAAGTTTGGAGTAGTTGGCGGAATTTCATTTGTTATCGACTTTGCTGTTTACTCTGCAATAATCGCAGTTTTTGGTAAAGAGAAAACAACTGTAATGATCGCAGCTTTCTTTGGTTTTGTCATTTCAGTGATCTTTAACTATGTTTCCAGCATGAAATATGTTTTTGTTCATGATGAAAATATGGATAAAAGAAAAGAATTTACAATATTTGTAATTTTATCTGTGATCGGACTTGGTCTTAATGAAGCCATCATCATGGGAGTGCTTCATATTTATGATGCAGTTGCCATGCTTCAGAGTGGTATTCTTTGGGATTTCAAAGAGCAGATAGGTAAGATCATTGCGACAGGGATTGTAATGATATATAACTTTATAACGAGGAAAATTTTTATTGAGAAAAAGAACTAAGCGAAATTTCTTTTGGAAAATAATTTTACTTCTGCTTATGACTGCTGCACTTGCTGCAGCAGTCTTTGCAGTATTTAAAAGATACATTGTTCCAAGGACAGCAAGTATTCTCAATCACGTTACGGATCATGCAAATGTTTCGGACGAGAGATCAGAGCCCTTAAAAGATGCATCTGAAATAGAAATTGACGAAGAAATTCAGGAACAGCTTGATAAAGCTGAAGAGGATAAAGAAATAACTGAGCATAAGGATACAGTTTCTGTGGACCTTATAGTTTTTGCAGGACAGAGTAATATGGCCGGATGGGGCGGAGATGCTTCAAAGGCACCGAAGCTGACTGAGGGCGCCGGAGCTGAGTTTAGGGCGGTCTCTGATCCGACAAAGCTTTACACGATAACAGAGCCCTTCGGATTTTATGAAAATACCGAGACCATGAATGATATGTTCATGAAGAGAGGCAGTCTTGTTACGGCTTTTGTAAACGCGTATTATAAGGAGACCGGAGTGCCGGTGGTGGCAGTATCTGCATCAAAGGGCGGAACACCTTCGACATACTGGGCAACTGACGTTGTCGGGGATGATGTTGTTACCAGATATATGAATGCAAAGACATGGCTCGTAGAGAATGGCTACACGATCAGAAATCAGTTTGTAGTATTTCTGCAAGGTGAAAATGATGTAATAGAAAATGTCTCTGATTCGCAGTATCTTGCGGATATAAATACTTTTTCCTCAAAGCTTTTTTATAAGGGAATTGATAAATTTATGATGATCCGTGTTGGAAGAACTATCAGTGATGCTTCAATCTATGACAGGATCAGTAAGCTTCAGACAGAGCTCTGCCGTACCGATCCTCGATTCGTGCTTGTGTCAGTGCTTCTTTCAAAGCTTGATGAAAGCTATATGGTGGATGAATACCATTATGATCAGGATGCGCTGAATCTTTTAGGAGAGGATGCTGGAGTGAATGCAGCTTATTTTGCAAAGACCCGTCATGATCCTGAATTTATAGATCCACTTACAGGAGAGATGTACGAGCCAATATATTATGAAGGACAGTAATTGGAGGTGTGCGGATTGAATCTCAGAACTATTGAGAATATATATTCAAAGACAAAATCATATATTCAAAGAAATGGAGTGGCTGAAACAGCGGTAAGGTCAGTGGAGGGATTCAAGGAAGCTGCCGATAATCTGCTCTATGCTTCAGAAGCCAGAAAGCGTGAGGCTTCGAAGCGTTCACTTCCGGAGTGCGGTGCATTTGAGAAAAATATCAGATTCAGTCTTCTCATTCCGACATATGATCCGGACCCGGATGATTTCGATTTTTTAATGAGATCAATAGCTGAGCAGACCTATAAGAATCTCGAAATAGTTATCGCTGATGCGGGAAAAACAGATAATGTCGAGAATTGTGCTCAGGGATATAAGGATTCCGGAAAACTTAGTGATATAATTTACATTAGACTTGAGGAAAACAAAGGAATCTCAGGAAATACGAATGAAGCTCTGAAAGCTGCCACAGGGGATTATGTGGCACTTATAGATCATGATGATTTCCTTTCAGCGGATGCCTTTGAGTCAGTTGCAGGCGCACTTCAAAATGGTGCTGATATTGCATATACTGATGAAGACAAGTATTATGGCCCTGAGGATAAATATTTTACGCCGAATCGTAAGCCGGATTTTAATCTGGATCTGCTGCTTTCTAATAACTATATATGTCATCTTTTTGTTGTAAAGCGCAGTATCGCCCTGGCAACAGGAGGCTTTAGGACGGAGTTCGACGGAGCGCAGGATTATGATTTTATCCTGAGGTGTATAGAGCAGACCATGAGAGAAAATATAGTGCATGTTCCACAGATATTGTACCACTGGAGGGCGTCAGACGGTTCCACGGCAGACAATCCGGAGAGTAAGCTTTATGCTTATGAAAGTGGCCGGAAGGTGCTTGAAGCGTGGCTTAAAAGACATGGTATCAATGGTAATGTCGAACATACTAATCATCGTGGATTTTACAGGATCACTTATTCTCAGAATGAAATTCCTGAGTATAAGGTCCTTATGGATGACAGGCTTATCGCTGAAAACGATGAAAATGAAAAGATCCTCGCCTCATATTTTGCAAGAGAAGAAGTGGGTGCTGTCGGAGCTAGAGTTGTCGGAAGGCTTGGGAATATTATTTCAAGCGGATATACAACAGACTCCTATGGCAGAAAAGTACCACTCTATGATAAAATGAATATGCATTTTTCAGGATACATGCACAGGGCAGCAATGCAGCAGGACGTAGAAGCAGTCTCAAATAAGGCATGTGTTGTGAGAAGTGATCTTATGCAATACTACGATAAGGATCCGATGGAGATGTTTCGCAGGATAAGAGAAGCAGGTTATCTTGTGGTCGTTGATCCTGAGGTCGTTTACAGATTTATACAATGAGTTGAAGGGATTTTATAGACCATGGCTGAAATAACGGTCATTATACCGAATTACAAAGGAAAGGACGTAATCAGGACCTGCCTGGATTCACTTAAAAACCAGGAATTTAAGGATTTTGATACCATTGTTGTAGATAACTTTTCCAACGATGGAAGTCTTGAAATAGTCGAAAAAGAATATCCGTCAGTGCGCCTTATAAAGCTTGAACAGAACTTTGGATTTTCCAGAGCAGTAAATGAAGGAATAAGGGCGAGTAAAACACCGTATGTCCTTCTGCTCAATAATGATATCCGTACCGATCACGAAATGATTGGAAAGCTCTACGATACAATAAGGGAAAGTGATAAGATATTTTCAGTTTCGGCAAAGATGCTGCAGATGGACCATCCGGAGAAAATAGATGGAGCAGGTGATTATTACAGCGCCTGGGGATGGGCTTATGCAAGAGGAAAAGATAAAAGCGCAGAGAGATATAACCGCCCTTGTGATGTATTCTCTGCCTGCGCCGGTGCAGCAATCTACAGAAGAAGTATCCTTGATGAGATAGGATGGTTTGACGAATTTCATTTTGCATACCTTGAGGATATCGATATTGGATATCGGGCAAGGATAATGGGCTACAGAAATGTTTATGAGCCGGAAGCTGTGGTGTGGCATAAAGGCTCAGGAGCCACCGGTTCAAGGCATAATGATTTCAAGGTCAGAATTTCTGCAAGAAACAATATGTATGTAGTCATGAAGAATATGCCTACACTTCAGATAATCATAAACCTTCCATTCCTTATAATTGGATTTGGAATAAAAGCGTTGTTCTTTATTTTTAAGGGATATGGAAGAGCATATCTTTCAGGAATAAAACGAGGCTATATACTTTGCCGACAGGGTAAGAAATTTCCATATTCTTCCAGAAACTTTGGAAATTATGTAAAAATACAGATCGAACTTTGGATCAATGCGATCCGGAGATTCACGGAGGCGATTTTTTGATACGAGACAATCAGCGTCTGTTCAATAAATTTCATATTGTTCTGGATGCGCTTGTGATTGGCATTTCGTATGCTATATCGTATGGCTTAAAATTCATGGTTCCCTGGGCAGACAGATCTATTCTGCATCTGCCGGCGGATATGTACTTCGTGTATCTGCCGTTTATTGCGGTAGGATACCTGCTTCTCTACTATGAATTTGATCTGTACAATTCCAAGCGTGCTTCGGGAAGGAAAAGAGAGTTTTTTAATCTGATCAGAGCCAATACAGTGGGTATGATCGCTTTCATTGTATGCCTGTACATTGTTAAGCAGTCTCATATTTCACGTTGGATGATCTTCTACTTTTATGTAGTCAACATTGTTCTTTCGACCTTTGAAAGAAATGTGGTGCGTCAGATTCTGAGACTTATCAGAAAAAGAGGTTTTAACAGACATTTTATATTATTGATAGGCTATTCAAAGGCTGCAGAAAATTATATCGACAAGATCATACAGAATCCTCAGTGGGGCTATGTGATAAGAGGAATCCTTGATGATAAAGTCGATAGAGGTACCGTATATCGTGGGGTTAAGGTACTTGGCTCAATAGGAAATCTTGAGTACATACTTCCGGAAAATAAGCTGGATGAGATTGCGATCACTCTTTCGCTGAGTGAATACGGAAAGCTTGAGAGTATCGTTAATCTGTGTGAGAAATCAGGTGTGCATACTCAGTTTATACCGGATTATTATCAGGTCATACCTTCAAAGCCTTATATGGAGGATATCGATGGACTTGCCGTAATTAATATCCGTCATGTTCCGCTGACCAATACGCTTAACATGCTCGCAAAGCGTATAATAGATATAATAGGGTCGGTAGTGCTGATCATATTATTTTCGCCGGTTATGATCTTTGCGGCACTTGCTATAAAGATCACATCTCCGGGGCCGATAATATTCGCGCAGGAAAGGGTCGGGCTTCACAACAGGCCCTTTAAGATGTATAAATTCAGATCAATGGAAATGCAGAAGCCCTCAGTGGAGGCTAAGGGCTGGACGCGTCCAAATGATCCGAGGGTAACAGGAATCGGAAAAATTTTGCGAAGGACAAGTATGGATGAACTCCCTCAGTTTTTTAATATTCTGAGAGGCGATATGAGTATTGTCGGACCACGTCCGGAACGCCCGCAGTTCGTGGAAAAATTCAAGGAAGAGATTCCTCGTTACATGATAAAGCATCAGGTAAGGCCCGGACTTACAGGCTGGGCACAGGTGAATGGCCTTAGAGGCGACACTTCCATACGCAAGCGTGTTGAATATGATCTGTTTTATATTGAAAACTGGACGATAACATTTGATATAAAAATCATGTTTATGACGGTGTTCAAAGGTCTTATAAACAAGAACGCGTATTGACAATGTGTTATTTATGGGTGTATATTTTGAGAGTTATAGACAAAATCTGAAATTTTGCTAGGGGTAAAAATGGCTTCAAGAAGACGTAGAAGGCGCAAGAGTAAAAATAAGATGAAAGCTCTTGTTGCTATCGAAGTATTGGTAATGGTTGTACTTGTTGTTGTACTGTTTGTAGTATATAAGTTAGACCTTGCTGATACCGATAACAAAAAAAGTGTAATTAATGCAACTGTAAATGATGAGGTTCAGGCTCAGGTTGAAGATGAGAATGACAGCTGGAAGATGAGTGGATATACAAATATCGCCCTTTTCGGTGTCGACTCAAGAGACGGAAATCTCGATAAGGGTGCAAGAACAGATACGATCATCATAGGCTCCCTTAATAATGAAACAGGAGACATTAAGCTCTGTTCCGTATATCGTGATACGTATCTGAATATCGGTAATGATACATATAACAAAGCAAACTCGGCTTATGCTCATGGCGGACCGGATCAGGCAATCCAGATGCTGAATACCAATCTCGACCTTGATATCGATCAGTATATCACAGTTGACTTTAAGGCACTTGTAGACGTCATTGATGCCCTTGGCGGTGTTGAGATAGACGTAACAGATGAAGAGATCAGTTTCTTAAATGACTACCAGATCGGTACAGCAGAAGAAACAGGTGATGAGATCACTAAGGTAACGAAGTCAGGACTTCAGACACTTAATGGACTTCAGGCTACTTCATACTGCCGTATCCGTTATACAAAGGGTGATGACTTCAAGAGAGCCGAGCGTCAGAGAACTGTGCTCATGCAGGTTGCTGAAAAGCTCAAGGCTGCTGATGTTTCAAAGCTCAATAGCGTGATCGATGCTGTATTCCCTGAGGTAAAGACAAGCTTCTCAAAGGAAGAGCTTGTTGAGTATGCGGCAAAGGCGGCAACTTATTCAATTGCTGATCAGTCCGGATTCCCTTCAGACCATGCGACCGGTACGATGGGAAGTGCAGGAAGCTGCGTAATTGCCAATGATTTTGCTTCAAATGTCACAGCACTTCATCAGTTCCTTTTTGGTGATTCTGAATATACACCATCTACAACTGTTCAGAATATCAGTGAGAAGGTGGCATCAGATAAAAATAAGAACGGTGTTTGATAGATAATTTAGAGCCGATACATATTCGTATGTATCGGCTTTTTTTGGATAAGGAAGTTGAAATAAAATGATAGATGTAGTGATTTTAACTTATAGACCGGGAAAATATTTTTTCAAGCAGATAGAGCTTCTGGAAGGGCAGTCAGTAAGGCCGGATAATATAATTATTATGAATACGGAGGAAAAATATCTTAACAATCTGCTATATGGAACATCTTTCGGAGAAAAATTCAGCAACGTTAACATAACTAACCTTTCACAGAGAGAATTTAATCATGGAAGGACCAGAAATATAGGAGCTTCAAAATCTGAAGCAGATTATCTGATCTTTATGACCCAGGATGCAATGCCGAATGATAATAAGCTTATTGAAAATCTTATCCGCCCGCATAGGGAGGATAGTTCAGTAGCTGTGAGCTATGCCCGTCAGCTTCCTAATAAAGATGCAGGTCCTATCGAAAAATATAACAGACAGTATAACTACCCTGATAAAGACAGAGTAAAAACCGTAGATGATATTAAGATACTCGGGATAAAGACCTTTTTCTGTTCCGATGTCTGTGCCTGCTATAATAAATCAATATTTGATTCTCTTGGCGGTTTTGCAGATGATGTGGTGTTTAATGAAGACATGATATTTGCCTGCAATGCTGTAAAGGCAGGATATAAGATCTATTATGCGTCATCTGCATGTGTTATACATTCTCATAATTATAATATGGTTCAGCAATTTAAAAGAAATTTTGACCTGGGGGCTTCACAGGCAGATCATCCGGAAGTTTTTGGAAATGTGTCGAGTGAAAGCGAAGGGAAAAAACTTGTTTTTGGCTGCATAAATTATCTTGTTAAAACTGGAAATGCCTTTTTGATTCCTAAATTTATTTTTCATTGCGCAGCAAGACTTTTTGGATTTAAGTTTGGAAAAGGATATAAAAAGCTCAGTAAGAGAATGATCCTTAAGCTGACTTCTAATAAGAATTACTGGATAAGGCACTGGGATATGGTAGAGGTTCCGGATAACCTGAGCGCCGGTTATGGAAAAAATTCAGAAGGGCTTTAAAAAACACAGAAAAAACTCATATGATTAATCTGCTGTTTAATCATTTAACACAAAAGAATCACATTTAAACGATATTATATAGCCTGTAAAGAAAAACTACACCTGTTTTTCTTCGCAGGCTTTCGTATTATTATAAGTTGATAGAATCTTGCGTGGGGATATAGGATGTTCGATATACATATATAGGAGGTACAAGGAATATGTTTGATGAAGAAAGAAACAATAATTCAAATGATAATAGCCGTTATACGTCTGATAGTTATGGCGGAATGCAGAATAATAACAGCATGCAGAATAACAGTAGTATGAATGCCGGCTCTTCCGGTAATAATAATGCAAATCATTATGATGAGTACAGATATGCCGGAGTACATATTCCACCTGAAAATAATAAAAATAATAAACCTAAGAAAAAAGGTGGATTCGGAAGAAAAGTTCTTGCGACAGTAGCGCTTGGACTTATCTTTGGCGCAGTAGCCGGCGGTGCATTATATGCGACAAGTCTTATAACAGGTCAGAACAGGCAGGCGGCTTTTGAAAATTCAGCGTCATCTGCAGTTGAATCAGGTTCTGATAAGTCAGCGAGCATCGCAACTGTATCCGGTGATTCACAGAAATCTGTTGCAACTACCAATCAGGTTTCTTCAACAGCTCCGATGACCGGAGATGCATCAGCAGTTGCAGAAGCTGTTATGCCTTCGATCGTTGCTATCACAAATAACTATACATCAACGACTCAGGATTTCTTCGGTCAGCAGTATCAGACGGAAAATGAGTCGGCCGGTTCAGGATTTATAATTTCGCAGAATGACGATGAGCTTCTAATTGCTACAAATGAGCACGTAGTATCTTCAGCAGATAAGCTTCAGGTACAGTTTGTAGATGGCACTACAGCAGAGGCTTCACTTAAGGGTGAAGATGAAGGTGCTGATCTTGCCGTAATTTCCGTAAAGCTCAGTGATGTTTCATCTAATACTATAAGTCAGATCAAGGTTGCTACACTTGGTGACTCTGATACACTTAAAGTTGGCCAGCAGGTTGTTGCAATAGGTAATGCACTTGGATATGGACAGTCTGTAACACAGGGTGTTGTCAGTGCGATCGACAGAGAGCTTCAGCTTGACAATGGTACACATAAGCTCATTCAGACAGATGCAGCTATTAATCCTGGTAACTCAGGCGGTGCGCTTCTTGATATGAATGGAAATGTAATAGGTATTAACGAAGCAAAGCTTGCAGAGACAGGCGTTGAGGGCATGGGATATTCGATTCCGATCTCAACAGCAAAGCCTATCATCGAGTCACTTATGTCACAGGAGACAAAGACTAAGGCAGATGAGTCAGAACGTGGATACCTTGGTATTTCCGGTGCAGATGTCACAAGCGATGTTGCCAGTCAGTACAATATGCCTCAGGGTATTTACATTGCGAGAGTCGGAAAAGGACTTGCAGCAGAAGCCGCAGGACTTGAAAAGGGTGATATCATCACTTCATTCGACGGTCAGGGGGTTCAGACAATGACTCAGCTCCAGAGCCTTATCCAGTACTATAAGGCAGGACAGACAGTTGAAATAGTCGCTATGGTTCCGAAGGAAAATGAATATGGTTATGAAGAGAAGAAGTTCTCAGTAACTCTTGGTTCTTCAATGGATAGTTCAAGCAGCTCATCAGGATCATCTTCAGGTTCATCAGGTCAGAATGATCAGCAGATGCCGGGAAACGGTAACGGCGGTAATGGAAATAACGGAAATAACGGAAGCAGTATTTTCGGAGACTTCTTCGGAGGTTATTAATAAAAACTTAAACAGTGCAGGGGCGTGTGACAAACGCCCCTGCCTATGCTATCATTAAACAGGCAGTTTTTTACTGCCTGTTTTGCTGCTTTAAATGAAAGGAAGATTTAGTTTCTATGGATAATAAAGATAATAACCAGTATGAAGACGTATGCCTTATTTGCCACAGAAATGAAAGTACAGCGGGAAAGATGTTTCATCTCCCGAATAATTTCACTATCTGCAGCGACTGTCTCAGAACTACTATGGACAGCATGAGCAAGATGGATATTGATTCATTATATAATTCAGCTTTTCCGGGAATGCCGTTTGGCTTCCAGATGCCGCCTGTGAATAATCAGACTGAAAAGGTCACAGGATCAGTTGAAGACAAAAAGACAGAGGATTTCGAAAAGAAGGAATCTGAAACAGAGGAAAAGAAGAACGACTCAGAGGAAAAGAAAGATTCAGAAGAGTCAAAGGAAGAGAAGAAAGAAAACAGCAGGGGAAATAATCCCTTTGGGATACCGGGATTTCCTAATATTCAGTTTGTTAACTGGGACAGTCTTGGTGGAGGAAGTAATAAAAATAAAGTTAAAAAAGCTTCAAAAGAGCAGATAAAAGAAGAATTTGACTTCAAGAATATCCCGCAGCCGCATAAGCTTAAGGAAGAACTCGATAAGTATGTCATAGGACAGGACTATGCTAAAAAAGTGATCTCCGTTGCGGTATATAATCACTATAAGCGTGTACAGGCTGATTTCGACGGTACAAATGATGTTGAGATCGAGAAATCAAATATTCTTATGCTCGGTCCGACAGGATGTGGTAAGACATTTCTGGTGCAGACACTTGCAAAGATTTTGAATGTACCGCTGGCAATAGCTGATGCTACAAGCCTTACAGAGGCCGGATATATTGGAGATGACATAGAGTCAGTTGTTTCAAAGCTTCTTGCTGCAGCAGGAAATGATGTTGAACGTGCTCAGCGCGGAATCATCTTTATCGATGAGATAGATAAGATCGCCAAAAAGAAAAACACTAACAGCCGTGATGTAAGTGGAGAAAGTGTTCAGCAAGGTATGCTGAAGCTTCTTGAGGGCGCTGAGATAGAGGTACCTGTCGGGGCTAATTCAAAGAATGCCATGGTTCCGCTTGAAAAGGTAAATACAAAGGATATCCTCTTTATCTGCGGCGGTGCTTTCCCGGATCTTGATGAGATCATCAGAGAACGTCTTTCTAAAGAGACTTCCATAGGCTTTAATGCAGAGCTTAAGGATCATTGGGATAAAGAAAAGAATATTCTTAAAAAGGTTTCGGTTGAGGACATCAAACGATTTGGAATGATTCCGGAGTTTGTGGGACGTCTTCCGATCATTTGTCCGATGGAAGGTCTTACTGAGGATATGATGGTAAGGATCTTGAAGGAGCCAAAAAATGCTATCATCCGCCAGTATCAGAAGCTTCTTGAAATGGATGAGGTACAGCTTCAGTTCAATGATGAAGCGCTTCATGCCATTGCAAAGAAGGCTATGGATAAAGACACAGGTGCAAGAGCTCTTAGAGCGATAATTGAGGAATTCATGCTTGATATCATGTTTGAGGTGCCAAAGGACCCTGAGATAGGCCGAGTTACCATCACTAAGGAATTCATCGAGAAAAAAGGCGGACCTATCATTGATCTGCGTGGTGTGAGCGAGCTCGAGCAGGAAATGACACCTAAGCTGGAGGATAATGCAGAGTGAAAAAAGTCGGATATTTAGCTGTTTCTGCGGCTGCAGCAGCATCTGATCTCCTTATCAAAGAGTACCAGGAACGTAAGGGTAAGAAGATAGTCAGGAATAAGGGCTTTGCAGCCAATAGATTTGATGAGCACAGTAACGTTGTCGCAGCGGTATCTGCAGCACTTACGTCGGTCATAGGTATTGGGCTTGTTATGAGCCCTGAGGATACCAAAGGGCTTTCCTTTGAGAAGCTTGGATGGGCACTGATCTTTGGCGGGGCTGTGAGCAATACTGTTGACAGGCTAAAGAAAAGATATGTTGTTGACTATATCCCGATAGGTAAATATGTATACAATATAGGAGACTTCTTTATCTACATCGGGGCCGCAATGACAGCAATGATTGAATTTATAAAAAAATAAAAGGATCGCACTTCGAATATACCGGAGTGCGATCTTTTTTGTTGTATGAGATTTTTAATCCTGATAAAGCGGTGTTGAAAGATATCTGTCGCCATTGTCAGGAAGAAGGACAACTATATTTTTGCCTGCATTTTCCGGACGGGCTGCGATAAGCTCAGCAGCATGTACAGCGGCACCGGAAGAGATACCCACAAGGATTCCTTCAGCATGGGCAACTGCTCTGCCGACTTTGAATGCATCATCGTTTTCGATGGTGATGATCTCATCGTAGATTGTAGTATCGAGAGTTGCAGGAACA
Source organism: Lachnospiraceae bacterium (assembly GCA_024692715.1). Taxonomy (GTDB): domain Bacteria; phylum Bacillota; class Clostridia; order Lachnospirales; family Lachnospiraceae; genus NK4A144. Next base: position 24,221 of record JAILMH010000067.1, on the reverse strand, counting down.
AAGTTTGCACCGATTCCCTGAATCTTGTGGGGGCCGGCAACACCCTTTGAAAGTACCGGACTTGATGCCGGCTCTACAGCGATGATCTTTACATTGGGATTTTTCTCTTTAAGATACTGTCCTACACCTGAGAGGGTTCCGCCTGTGCCGACACCGGCAACGAAGAAGTCAACGTTTCCGTCAGTATCTTCCCAGATCTCCGGACCGGTCGTTGCCTTGTGGGTCGCAGGATTTGCAGGGTTGTTGAACTGGCCTACGATAACTGATCCGGGTGTATTTTTATGAAGCTCCTCAGCCTTGTCGACAGCACCCTTCATACCTAAAGCTCCGTCAGTAAGAACTATCTCTGCACCATAGGCTTTGAGGAAGTTGCGGCGTTCTACAGACATTGTCTCAGGCATTGTGAGAATAGCATGATAGCCTCTTGCGGCAGCAACTGCTGCGATTCCTATACCCGTATTTCCGGAGGTTGGCTCGATGAGGGTGGCGCCCGGTTTAATGACGCCGCGGTCTTCGTAATCCTTGATCAGACCGAAAGCAATACGGTCTTTAACTGAACCTGCCGGATTAAAGTACTCAAGCTTTGCAATGATATGGGCATTGATGCCGTTTTTCTTCTCATAATTAGTGAGCTCAAGCAGTGGAGTGTGTCCAATGAGTTCTGTGGATGATTTTTTGATATTTGCCATGATCTACCTCCGGAAATTGAGTGAAATTTATTAAGTTATTAATTCCTATCTGAATTGTATGAATTATTTATAATTCAAATAAGCCAACTTGTCAACCCAAAATTTTAACTTTATGGTATGATAAACATATCTGTAAAACTTGAAAGGGGAACTTACAATGGCAAATATCAGAGCAGTAGTATCTCTTGGCCACAAGGCATTAGGTTACACAACAAATGAGCAGCTTAAGGCTGTAAAGGTAACAGCAAAAGCACTGGCAGATCTGGTTCAGGGAGGATATGATCTCGCGATCACACATTCAAACGGACCACAGGTTTCAATGATTCACAAGGCTATGACGGAGCTTAGAAGACTTTATCCTGATTATTCACCGGCAGCGATGTGTGTCTGTTCTGCAATGAGCCAGGGTTATGTCGGCTTTGATATTCAGAATTCCCTTAAGTCAGAATTGCTCATGAGAGGAATCACCAAGAGTGTTTCAACTATTCTTACTCAGGTAACGGTCGATCCTTATGATGAGGCTTTTTATAATCCGACGAAGGTCATAGGACGGCATATGACAGCCGAAGAAGCTGCAATGGAGGAAAGAAAGGGCAATTTTACAATTGATGATCACGGAAAGGGCTTTTTAAGAGTTGTTGCTACGCCGAAGCCTATTCAGATTGTTGAGCTGGAGGCTATCAGAACACTTTATGATGCAGGTCAGATAGTTGTTGCAGCGGGCGGCGGCGGAATCCCTGTCATTGAGCAGAGCGGAAATTTACAGGGCGCAAGCGCTGTCATAGAAAAAGATGACATAGCATCATTACTGGCAGTTAAGCTTGATGCTGATCAGTTTATCATCCTTACAGGAGTCGATGAAGTAAAAAAGAGTTTTGGAAAGGATGATGAGACACCTATACGTCACATGACGGTGGCAGAGGCTAAGGAATTAGCTGAAAATGGAGAGTTTGAAAAGGGAACAATGCTTCCGAAGATCGAAGCTGCCTGCGAATTCCTTACTGCTAAACCGAATGGAAAAGTGCTCATTACATCACTTGATGCTGTTGGAGATGCTATCAACGGTAAAAAGGGAACAGTGATCACAGCCTTATAAAAACAGAAAAGGATGCGCACAGGCGCATCCTTTTATTATGTCAGATCAAATAACATAGTCGTATGATATTGATGAATTGTGCTTTTCAACTAGATCTGCGATAGTCACGTTATCAACAACGTTGTTGATTGCGGCGGTAAGGTCTTTCCAGACATCAAGTGTTTCGCATGTATCGCAGCGTTCGCATTGATTGGATTCACTTTCCAGACAAGCGACAGGAGAAAGAGAACCTTCAGTAAGACGAAGGATCATTCCTATAGTGAATTTTTTAGGATCGTCGGCAATCTGATAACCACCTTGTGCGCCGCGTACACTATGGACAAAACCTGCCTTATTCAGGATAGAGATGATCTGTTCAAGATATTTCTCTGAAATTTCCTGACGTTTGGCTATATCTTTGACTTTAATATATTCACCGGTGTTGTGAAGAGCGAGGTCTAACATGACTCTTACAGCATAGCGCCCTCTGGTAGATATTTTCATTCGTCATCCTTTCTGATATAATAAATTACTTGCGAGTTAATTTTAAATAATAATTCATACTATGTCAATAGGAAAATAGGTACAAAAATATGTTATTTAATTCATTGAGCTTTTTGTTTTTTATGCCCATAGTATTTTTGCTTTATTGGGCGTGTCCGGTGAGAGTTCGCTGGATATTACTGCTGGTGATCAGCTGGTATTTTTATATATCGTGCAGCGCGCAGTATTTTCCGCTGCTTGTGCTGACCACGTTCATATCATGGGTGGCAGCGGTTACGATAGGTAAAAATCGTGAAAAGAAATCTGTTAAGAATATTTTGACTGCAGGTATTGTTTTATGCCTTGCGTTCCTGGTGTTCTTTAAGTATTTCAACTTTATAACAACATCAGCTGCTGATTTTGCCAATCTTTTTGGGATGGGACTTCAGCCATATACACTTAAGCTTGCCCAGCCGGTTGGTATTTCATACTACACCTTTATGACAGTCAGCTATCTGATAGATGTTTATAAGGGAAAGATCGAGCCTCAGCTTAATTTTGCAAAATATGCGCTGCATATTTCTTTCTTCCCGCAGGTTATCGCAGGTCCTATCGGAAGAGCACCTGAGCTTATGGATCAGTTCTTTGAAAAAAGAGAATTTAATGAGGAAAAGGCTGTAAGCGGTCTCAGGATGATGCTCTGGGGTTACTTTAAGAAACTTATAATCGCTGATTCACTTTCGAGATATGTAGATGCAGTATATGGAGCAGTTCCGTATTATTTTGGAATGACATTTATAATCACTTCGATAATGTACACTTTCCAGATATACTGTGATTTCTCAGGATATTCAGACATTGCGATCGGTGTTGCAAGGCTTTTTAATATCGATCTTATGACTAACTTCAAGAGTCCTTACTGGTCGAAGTCAGTGAGAGAGTTCTGGTCAAGATGGCATATTTCGCTTTCCACATGGTTCCGTGACTACGTGTATATTCCGCTTGGCGGAGGAAGAGTGAGTCCTGCAAGGAAGAACTTTAACCAGATGGTAACAATGCTTGTCAGCGGACTTTGGCATGGTGCGAACTGGACTTTTGTCCTTTGGGGCGGGCTCCACGGCATTTATCAGGTAATTGAAGGATTTTGCAGAAAGCACTTTGTGAAAAAGGATGCACCTGAAAAGACAGGTGCAAAAAAAGTGATCTCGAATATCTTCCATGGGCTTCTGACGTTTGGTATGGTGGATATCGGCTGGATATTCTTCAGAGCGGACAGTCTTGAAGATGCGCTTTTCATAATCACGCATCTTCACAACGGTGTGGTATTTCACTTTGCAAGTGCATGGAATAAGATGATGATCGACATGAACCTTACAGTATTTGCACTGCTCAAGCTGGCAGCAGCACTCGTTGTGCTCATGATATATGATTTCATCTCACTTAAGCATGATATTCCAAATGAATTTGGAAAAGTTCCGGCATTTATACGTTGGATAGCATATACTGCACTTACTGTATTTATTATCGTTTCAACGCTTCATGGCGGAACAACACAGTCATTTATTTACTTTAATTTCTGAGGTGAGAGGAGACTAAAATGAAGAAATTTTTACTAAAGTGTCTGGCTTTTGCACTGATCCTCGGGGTTATATTTGTGCCAATCTCAGTTTTATTAGACCCGTATAATGTATTTCATGTGGACAATATCCAGAATAATGGAGTAGAGCCTAATAAAGCATACGTTAAAATGCATAATGTGCTTACACATCCGGATAAATATGATTCGTTTCTTTTTGGATCATCGCGTGTGGGATTTTTTGATGTTTCAAAGATGAAAGACGGAAATTATTATGATATGTCGTATTCAGAGGGAACACCCGCTGAGCATTTAAGACATCTGAAGATACTTATCGGCAGAGGTATCATTCCGAAGAATGTGACTATCGGTGTGGATGATATTTCTTATTTTGTAGATCCTACATTCCATAAGGAGCAGCTTTACAGAAGAGATTTTCCATGGAACGGAACATTCTTGGATAAAGTCGATTTTTATCTTGCATATTTTGATCTGATCACGCTTTCAGATTCGATAGAAGTAATAAGCGAGCATCAGAATACTGATCCGGAATACGGTGAAAGACTTCTTGAGACAGGAACAGAAAATCTCGGTATTCCTACAGGCTTCAATTATGATAAGACTGATGCGACATGGTCGGATTATTACACACCGAGAGAAGAATCCTTTAAGGATATCAAGGATATTGTGGATCTTTGCGATGAATATGATATTAACCTTCGTATATTTACAAATCCCATCAATGGTTATACATACCAGAAGGACATTGCGAACGGTTATATAGTATTTTTGAAAAAACTTGCTGAAGTTACAGACTACTACAATTTCAGCGGCTTTAATGACGTAACTCTTAATATGGACAATTATTATGAAACAAGTCATTATTGTCCGGCCGTGGCAGACAAGATCATTGACTGTGTTTATAATGGGAAGACTGACCCTGAGCTTCTTTCACAGGGCTTTGGAATGTATGTAACGAAGGATAACGTAGATGATCTCACAAAAATTCTTTATGATCAGGCAGTAAACTTTGATCTTCCTACGGATACATATCCGGATACGCTGAACAAAGTTGACGATAATGGTAAATAATTTATAAAGAATTCTTAATTTTTTGTGTTGATTATGAAAATTGAATGACATGTTTATTTTTTAGTGCTATATTTTAGAGGTATACAAAACCCTATTTAGTATAGTTTCGATCTGTTTAGTGTGAAAGACAGAAGCACCTTTGTGTGTGGACAGAGGGTTCGAAATGGAAAATATTTATGGAGGTAAAAATGAGAAAGAAGTACAAAGGATTCCTTGCGCTGCTGCTTTCTGCATCAATGGTATTTGGTGGATCTGGAGTGTCTGCTGTTGCTGCTTATGGTGCTGAAACAGTGGTTTCTGAGGATGCAGTTTCAACAGAGAGTGTTGAGACAGAGGCATTGGAGAGTACAGAGGATGCAACTGTTGAAGAAGCATCTACAGAAGATGCCGAAGTGGTCAGTGAAAACAGTGTGGAAGATGAAAGCACAGAGGAGAGCAGCACAGAGGAAGCTGATACAGAGTCAGCAAATGAAGTTGCTGTAAGCTCAGTAAAGGTAGAGTCTACGGGCTCACTTTCAGACTGGGATTATCCGACATCATCACATACATATGATGGTACTGGCGTAACATTCTCAGAGAATACTAAGCTTAAGTCATCATCAGAATCATATACATATAAATATTATTATTCAACAAGCTCTAATCAGGCAGACAGAAACGAAGTTTCAAAGACAGGACTTGTTGATGCAGGCTGGTATGTGATCAGCGCAAATGCTATTTCAAATAATACAGTAGTTTCATCAGTAAGCTTCGACTATATCATTAAGCCGGCTTCTATCACGGTTTCAACAGATAGCGCTGAAGCAACTGTAACAAGTGAGTCAGGAAAGCTTGCAACTCCGCTCACAGCACCGAGTGCTAATATTATCAAGGGCTCACTTGTAACTGGTGATACAGTAGAATATACCGACTGGGCTTCACTTGATACCATCGGTGTTTCAGATAACAGTTGTACAATGGTTGGAACAAATGATACAAAGGCTTCCAACTATGATGTTACATATCAGTTTGGTACACTGACAGTTCTTTCCGGATGGGAAGCTGACAGAAACCAGATGAATAACATCAGAAATCTTAAAGCTACAATGAATAAAAAGGGCGTTGTAACTGTTAAGTGGGCAAAGCCTAAGAAAGCTAAGAGTGTTACATATACAGTTTTCAGAAGAAATGCTGACGGAACATGGACAACACTTTCTGAAGGTCAGAAAAAGAGATCTTATAAAGATACAGACGCATTAAGCGTAGTTTCAAGCGGCGAAGGACAGCTCGTTTATCGTGTGATTGCAACAGGTACAGATTCTTATGGTACAACAGGCTGCGGTGCTCCTGCATATGTACAGTGTGTACCTAAGATCCTTACATTTGAGTCAGGCCCGAATTACGAGTATATCAACCTTAAGTTCGTTTCAAATGCTGCACCTGCAGGTTACTATGTAGAGCAGTATTCAACAAAGAATAAGAGTAAGAAAGATGTAATTACAGTTTCATCAACTAATCTTACATCTGAAACATATACAGGCAAGCTTATCAAGAATAAGAGCGCTGTATGTACAGCAGTTAATTATCAGGATGCTGGAAGTGATAATGTAACGATCGCTGATTCAAAGAACGTAAAGTTTATATTCAGAATCGCAGCTGCACCATTTACTATCACAGATCTTGGTGAAGAAGTAGAAGTTCCTCAGTCTAAATACACAGGTAAGAAGGGTGTTAAGCTTACAACAGGTAACTGCCCTCAGGTTACTGCAAGTGCTGACAGCCTTACATCTATACACTTTACATATTCTAAGGTTAAGAAGGCTAAGGGATATCTCGTTGAGTATTCAACAAGCCCTGACTTTACATCATCAGGAAACAATATATATGTAAAGAAGTTCATCACAAACAAGACTTCTGATTCAACATATAAGAAGTGGAAGATCGGCTACTATGATGGATATTCTAATTATGGTAAGATCGAAGTTTCAAATGTTGTAACGGGTGTTCCATATTACTTCCGTTGTACAGCATACTTTAACTTCAAGCCGACAAGTGACTATGATACAGTTGATGGAGATCCAGGTGTAACATCTGAAGTGGTGTCAAACTATGGTCGTCCGGTCGCAGTTACAAGCCTTAAGGCTAAGTATTACAGCGGTACAAAATCAGATGCCGGACTTACATGGAGCTATACTTCAAAGTATGGTGACAATATTGTAGGTTACCGTGTAGCACGTCAGAATTATAAAGAGAATTCTTCATCAAAAGAATTTACAGTTAAGGATGGTTCTGAGGTTGAGCTTAGAAACCTTAGCAACCAGAATACATCAAAGAGCTATAAGGTTGCGGATGGCAATAAGATCCCTAACGGTGAGAGAATTGAGTACACTGTTCAGGCTATCTATAAGAATGTAAATGCAACATATAAGGCAACAGGTTCATGCTACCTTTACAGTGATCCTGCAACTGTTGATTATATGAACCCTACAGCAATTGAATTCCTTAAGAAGAAGGGTTCATCAAAGACAGCATCATCTTATACAGTTAAGAAGGGAAGCACATTAAATGTAGCAAATCTTCTTAGCTTTGATCCATCAGCAACAACAAATGACTCTGTTGAGTATGAAAGCTCAAATACAGATTATGTAACAGTAACAGACGAAGGTGTTGTTAAGGGCGTTAAGGCTACAGGAAGTAAGACAGTAACACTTACAGTAACTTCAAAGAATGACTCAAGTGTTACAAACGAGATAAGAATCAAGGTTTCAACATCGTCTTCTTCAAGCGGATCATCAGATGACAGCAGCAGCGATACAAGCTCTTTGGTAGTATGCCTTGATCCGGGACACGGCGGAAGCGACAGCGGTGCAACTTACAGCGGATCAAAAGAGAAGGATATAAATCTTGCAATTGCAAAGAAGGTTGGAAGTTATCTTGAAGATTCAGGTGTAAAAGTTTATTACACAAGAACAGATGATACTTATGTATCACTTACAGACAGAACTGATTATGCAAAGAACAAGGGATGTAATCTCTTTGTAAGTATCCATTGTAATTCAGCATCATCTACAAGTACAAAGGGTACAGAGGTTTATTACTCTCTGACATCATATGGTCGTCCAAATCTTGCATCAAAGATCAGTTCAGCCGTTTCAAATGCACTTGATACTACAAATCGTGGTGCAAAGACAAGACAGGGTGACAACGGAGATTATTACTCAGTTATCAGAACTTCTGCTGCAAAGGGTATCCCTGGACTCATTGTTGAGCATGGATATATGACAAACAGCTCAGACCTTTCAAAGCTTACAAATTCAAGCTATGTAAAGTCAGCTGCCAAGGCAGAGGCAAATGCAATCATTAATTATTGGAAATCATGATCCGGGAGGATTGAATATTGAAAAAAAATGTTGTTATGGCTTTGATGGGAGCTATGCTTTTATCGCTTAGCGCATGTGGAACAGCAAAGAATACAACTTCGACAGAGGCTTCGGTTAGTACCGAAGCTTCTGTTGAATCAGAAGAAAGTACCGAAACAGAAGAGGAAGAAGATGTTGAGCCTGATGAAATAGCTCAGACAGATGCAGATTCTCTTCTTGCAGAAAAACTTGATGGAATTGACTGCCAGGCAGTGTTCTTTGATTTAGAGTATATCAATGATCATGATTACTACACTTATTCAGTAGTAAATGCTGATGGCGATGAGCTTGATCAGATGCTTGCAGTTGATGCTGTATCCGGAGAGGTCTATGTCTATGATGTAGATAATGAAGAGATCAGAGATTTTTCTGAGTTCGAACTCTATGATCCGGAAAAAAATGTCGAAGTAAATTGGGAAGGAACCTATGAGCTTGATGGAATGACAGTTACATTAAGCCCGGCAGATGATTCGTCATTTGAATTTTCATTCACTAAAAATGATGAAAAGCAGCTTGAAGGGGTCGCACAGGTTTCTGACAATAAAGGTGAGTACAGCGACGATAATGTATCACTTACCTTTGAATTCACAAAGGATGGTTCACTTAAGGTTTCAAACAGTGGAAACATCAATGAATATGCCGGTATCTATATCGTACCGGGAACAGAAAAGGGAGAATAAATTATGAGGATTTTCAGAAAGTTTTTTGCTGCATTACTTGCAGTAATGTTACTTCTTGGCGCAGCTCAGCCGGCTTCAGTTCAGGCGGCAACAGCACAGAGCGGTTTTAAGGGTGTGTGGATCTCATTCCTTGATATCCAGTCATATCTCAAGGGTAAAGATCAGACAGCCTTTGATGCAGCATTTAAGCAGATGTGCAGCAATGTTGCAGCCCATGGCTGTAATGCGGTCATTGTTCATGTTCGTTCACATAACGATGCGATCTATCCATCAAACATTTATCCATGGAGCACAGTGATGCTCAATGGAAATCCGGGATTTGATCCGCTTGCAGACATGGTTTCGATCGCTCATAATGCCGGACTTACATTTCACGCTTGGATAAACCCTTATGGATATCGTAACGGTGCGATCACAGGAAATGCATCTCTTGCAACAAATGCAAATGTTATTGCCGGTGTTCAGGAAATCGTCAGCAAATACGCTGTAGATGGAATTCACTTTGACGATTACTTCCCGCCTATTGGAACTGCTTCAATCAATTCCATGGTTTCAAGCGTACATTCTGTATGTGCTTCGGCCGGAAAGGTATTCGGAATCGCACCTGCAGGAAATATCGATAACTGCATCGCAGCAGGAGCTGATGTAAAGACATGGCTTTCTACGCCGGGATATGTGGATTATCTCTGTCCTCAGATCTACTGGTCGGATAATTACGGAGCAGCAGGCAATGTAACAATGTACTCAAATCGTATTGCAGCATGGAAGGCTCTTGATACAGCAGGAATTCCGCTTTATGTAGGACTTGCAGCATATAAGTCGGGTCAGTCACTTTCGTACGATCCGGGCTGGAGACTCAGCAGTTCAAATCTTGCTTCTCAGTATGATAAAGCAAAAGCAATGGGATACTCTGGATACGCATTATATCGTTATAGCACATTGGTAACACCTAGTGCGGCAACAGAGCTTGCAGGCTTAAAAGCAAAGGGTTAAAAATTAATATTTAGCCAAAAATCAAAAAGAGATTTTTGTGAAAATGCACAGCTAATTGTATAGATAGCTGTGCATTTTGTTTAAAAACAACATAAAATGAATAAAATATGAACAAAAATAGAAAATATTCATAAAAAACACAAAATCTGTTTACAAATTTACGAGAATGGATTATACTCAATTTCGTTGAAGGGAAAACCTTCAGCAGAGGATTAGAATGAAATGTCGAATTAGTCGACAATAATTTTAGGAGGAAAAATTATTATGAGAAACAAGATCGCTATGGTTATGGTATCAGCTATGGTTGCAGCTACACTTATGATGGGTTGTGGTTCTACAGCAGAGACAGCTTCTACAGCAGCTTCAACAGAGGCAGCTTCTACAGTAGCTTCAACAGAGGCAGCTTCAACAGAGGCAGCTTCAACAGAAGCAGCTTCAACAGAGGCAGCTTCTACAGAGGCAGCTTCAACAGAAGTAGCTTCAACAGAGTCTACAGAGGAGTCTTCAACAGAGGCAGCTTCTACAGAGGAGTCTTCAACAGAGGCCGCTTCAACAGAAGCAGCATCTACAGAGGCAGCTTCAACAGAGGCAGAGTAATCTATACTCGATCTAAGGCGAATATAAAAAAGAGCTTGCGGATTTTTCCGCAGGCTCTTTTTCTTTTTCAGAATTATTGAATTAAAAAGAATATTTATCAGAAAATTCTTTTGTAAATTTTTCGGCACCCTTTCTGTTCATGTGGTTATTGTCACCAAAGTATTTATTGTCATATACAGGCACGTCGGTTTCAACAGTGAAGTCGGGGTGTTTTTCTTTTACTTTCATAAGAAAGGTCTTGTACTCGCTTAAGAAACGTTCTGTTACAACTTCTGATGAAGCTTTGTTAAACGGGGCTTGAGCAATTGTCACTTTTATATTATTTTCAGAACATAGGTCTAATAGTTTATCATAATAGTTTACTACCAGCGGCGAATAGTCGAAATATTCGTGATGGGTCTCGTAATTCAGCCCATCATTGCCGTTTTCACTGCCGAATTCAGTATATCCAAGATCATTTTGCACAGATGAATATTTGTCCATATTTTCGCTGTAACGGCCGTTTACGCCGGCCTGATAAATTGCATCGAGATACTTATTTGGCAGACGGAGCTTGAATGACAGGAGATCAGCCGCCCAACCATTGTAGTGTACTGATTTATCAGGGAAGCTGTAAGCTGTCTGCTCTACTTCTGAAAGTTCGGAAAGAGATAAGTAGTTGTAGTAGAGTGTCTGCTGCCAGTTGTCGATGCTGCAGAAGTGATAAGGTGCAAAGATGATTATTGCATTGTCGGGAGCGGAATGATTGCTCAGATAGTTGGATAATGCATAGTACATCTCTATCGAGGTGGCACCGCCGATCGCTATATTGTAAATGTCACTTCCAAGCTCTGCCGGGATAAGGCTTGATTTTGCTCTTGAGTCACCGAGGATGAGTGTTTTGGCACTCGTTTCAGATGAACTCACGTAATCCCTTTCCTGCTGCCACATGGTGTATTCCACGGCCATATAACGCATGGGGTTTATTAAAGTAAAGACACATATAATGATGAGCGGTATTGCTAATAATATGAAGTTTCTAAGTAATTTTATAATGTTTTTTCTCATAATTAAAAGTTAAAGTATATAAATTGTGCTGCGCCTATATTGGCACTGAGCAGGATCATAAGGCTTAAGAGATAGTATACGGACCAGCGTGCAGGTGCAGTTTTGCTTAGGATAAATGAAGCAGTGTCACCTGTCTTTTCGTTTATGAGGTCATATATAAGAAGTATCATAAGCGAAAAGCATAAAATAAGCATATTCAAGGTGCCAAGACCTAGTGAAAAAAGGTTGGTTGACATAATGCTGCTGATATCAAATCCAAGGAATATGCGATGGGTGATATCAAGAGCCGCTTCGATGGATGGAGCTTTGAAAAATACCAGTGCGACACAGAAAAGTAAAAAGGTTATAACTATCTGAGCGGCACTGTGAAGCTTTCCGGTAAATTTATTATTTCCCTTAAATGGCTTCTGGACAAGGTCTCTGAGCGGAGCAAGGATCTCGCCGAGAATCTGAAAAAGACCGGATAAAAAGCCCCAGAGCACGTAGGTCCATGCTGCGCCGTGCCAAAGGCCGGAGCAGGAAAATACTATGAGTACATTTAAGTATTTTCTGAATTTAGATACTCTGCTTCCACCAAGTGGGATATAGAGGTAATCGGTAAACCAGCTGTTTAGTGAGATATGCCAGCGCCTCCAAAGTTCCTTGCAGGATCTTGCAAAAAACGGCTGTCTGAAGTTTTCACGGAGGGTGATACCCAAGACCTCGGCTGCTCCTATCGCTATTGTTGAATAACTTGCAAAGTCGCAGTAGATCTGAAAGGCGTAGGCAAAGGTTCCAAGTATCAGCTGATATCCGGTGCAGGAACTGTAATTGCCGTAGATCAGATCAGTTACGATGGCGAGTCTTGAGGAGATCACAAGCTTCATGAAGAAGCCCCAGAGCATCCTGAAGAGCCCATGACGGATTCTGGCATAGTCAAAATCTGCTTTGGTCTGAAACTGAGGTATAAGCTCTCCGGCTCTGCCTATAGGACCGGCAAGTATCTGAGGGAAGAATGAAACAAAGAGCGCATAGGTGAAAAATGAGCGTTCCGGTTTTATCTTTCCACGATATACATCTACCATATATCCGATCACCTGAAAAACGTAAAAGGAAATACCGATCGGGAGCATTACGCTGAGCGCAGGTTCAACTCCAATGGTGCTGCAGATGAAATTGTAGTACTTAAAGAAAATAAGTGCTGAAAGATTCAAAAGTACGACAATACCGCAGGTAAGTTTTGCGTTTAAGGAGCGGACAGAGCAACGCCCGAGAGCGAGCCCGCCGAGCCAGGTGATAACCGTGGAGGCAAGGAGGAGCAGCGCAAAGGCCGGACCCTGTGCCATATAATAGAAGTAACTTATTATTAGCAGCCAAAAATTTCTCATACGCGCAGGCATGACAAAGTATGCCAGGGTAATGATCGGGAAAAAAACTGCAAAGGATACTGAATTAAAGATCATTAAGAATTAACCTTTCTATATTTAATCATTTGATATCATACCATAGGTGGGCGCGCAATGCTTGTTAAAATTAAAAGGTTGGGGTATGATTATCGTTATATAAAGGAGATTATTAGCATGGAAGAAAAGAAAAGCCTTTTAAAAGAGGTGTTTGACTGGATCGCAGTTGTCGTAGTTGCGATCATTGCAGCATTGATAATCGATAATTTCATTATTGTTAATGCAAAGGTACCATCAGCATCGATGGAGCAGACGATCATGACCGGAGACCGTGTTATAGGTTTCAGAGGAGCATATCTTTTTTCGGATCCAGAGCGTGGTGATATTGTTATTTTCAAGTATCCTGATGATGAGAAAATTCTCTACATCAAGAGGATCATCGGTATGCCGGGAGACACAGTACAGATTGAAGATGGCAAGGTTTACATAAATGGGGAAGCACTCAAAGAGGACTATCTCAATGTGAAAACTGAAGGCAGTTTTGGGCCATACACCGTTCCAGAGGGACATTATTTTATGCTCGGTGACAATAGAAATAATTCTGCAGATTCTAGGTATTGGAATAATACTTATGTTGCAAAGGATAAGATTATTGGAAAGGCGGTATTTAAGTACTGGCCATCAATAAAGAAACTTTAAGCAGCTTGTAAGGGCGCATGAGCGCCAGACTGGAGGAAAAACATGATTTCGGAGAGAATGAAGGGCCTTGTTTCCAACAACTCTGTCATAAGGCAGATGTTCGAAGAAGGTAAGAGAATGGCTGAGGAGTTCGGAGCAGAGAATGTTTACGATTTTTCTTTAGGTAATCCGAATATTCCGGCACCGGCAAAGGTCAGGGAGACAATTATCGAGCTGGTCAATAGAGAAGACCCTGTTGTGCTTCATGGCTACATGAATAATGCAGGCTTTGAGGATGTCAGAGAAAAAGTTGCAGGTTCACTTAACAGACGTTTTGGAACTAAGTTTCATGCAGGTAATATTTTGATGACAGTCGGTGCAGCTTCCGGACTTAATTGTGCTCTTAAGGCTATTCTCAACCCGGGGGATGAGGTCATTACATTCGCTCCGTTTTTTGTAGAGTATAAAAATTATGTGGCTAACTACGACGGCAGTCTTATCGCCGTCGAGCCGGATACTTCATCATTTCAGCCGGATCTTGAAAAATTTGAAAAGGCTGTCACAGCGCGCACTCACGCAGTAATCATCAATAATCCTAATAATCCGACAGGTGTTATCTACACTGAGGAGACAATTAAAAATATAGCTTCAATTCTTGAGCGAAAGCAGAAGGAGTTTGGAAGCGAGATATTTATAATAGCTGACGAACCCTACAGAGAGCTTGTTTTTACAGATACTGAGGTTCCGTATATTACGAAATACTATGCAAATACGCTTGTATGCTATTCATTTTCTAAAACTCTTTCTCTTCCGGGAGAGCGTATAGGTTATCTGGTTGTTCCGGATGAATGCGCGGACAGCAAAGAGCTTTTCAGTGCCGTAACAATCGCAAACAGAGTACTTGGATGCGTAAATGCACCTTCCCTCTTCCAGAAGGTTGTCGGAGAGTGTATATATGAAAAATGTGATGTGAATTTCTATGACAAAAACAGAAAGAAGCTCTATGAAGCGCTTGAAAGCTATGGCTATGAATGTGTAAAGCCGGAAGGGGCATTTTATCTTTTCGTGAAAACACCGACAGAGGATGACAGTGAATTTGTGGAAGAGGCAAAAAAAGAGCATATTCTGGTGGTTCCGGGCAGATCATTTTGCTGCAGCGGGTATGTACGCATAGCATATTGCGTAGCTTATGACACTATCGTTAACTCACTTCCGGGCTTTGAAAGGCTCGCAGAAAGGTATGGATTAAAGAAATGAGCTTCGAAGAAAATATCAGAAAAGTAGTTCCCTACACACCTGGCGAGCAGCCCCAGAGAAAGGTCATTAAGCTTAATACCAACGAATGCCCTTATGCACCGTCGCCGAAGGTTTTTAACGCACTTGAAAAATTTGATGCATCTTTTTTGAGAAAATATCCTGATCCGGCGTGTACCGGACTTGTGAATGCCATTGCAGATTATTATGGAAGAGATCCGGAGGAAGTATTTGTCGGAGTTGGCTCTGATGATGTGCTTTCGATGTGTTTTCTCACGTTTTTTGCCGGGAAAAAGCCTGTGATCTTTCCGAATATAACCTATTCATTTTATGAGGTATGGGCCGATGTGTACAGAATTCCGTACAAGACCATCCCTCTTAAAGAGAATTTTGATCTGGATGAAAATGATTATTTCATTGAAAATGGCGGAGTCGTGATAGCAAATCCCAATGCGCCTACAGGAGTGGCAGAACCCCTTGAAAAGATCGAGAAGATCGTAAAGGAAAATCAGGATTCTATTGTTATAGTAGATGAGGCATATATTGATTTTGGCGGAGAAACAGCACTTCCGCTCATCGATAAGTATGAAAATATCATCATTACACGTACTATGTCGAAATCCCGTGCAATGGCAGGAATGCGTATAGGTTACGCTTTTGGACCAAAGAAGCTCATCAAGTATTTAAATGATGTAAAGTTTTCTGTTAATTCCTATACAATGAACATGCCGGCCCTCATCGCAGGCGAAGAGGCTGTGCTCGATAAGGAGTATTTCGAAGAGATAAGAGATAAAGTCGTTGCCACAAGGGAACGCTCAAAGACTGAGCTTAAGAGACTTGGATTCAGCTTTAGGGATTCTATGACAAACTTTATTTTTGCGAAGCATGAAAAGGCTTCAGCTAAAATGATTTTTGAGAAACTCAAAGAAAATGATATTTATGTACGTTATTTTAATAAGCCGGTCATAAATGAATATCTTAGAATTTCGATTGGAACTGATGAAGAAATGGATGAGTTGTTTAAGGTTTTAGAAAAAATTCTAGCTGAAATCTAAAACACAAAAGTGTCACAGGTTGGACAATTTCAAGTCACAGGAAAAACAAAATTCGGAAAAAATATCATGTTAAGATTCAAATATCAGTTAAGGAAATCTACAGGTTATAGATTTTATGGAGGATTATTATGAAGAGATTGAATCTTAACAAACTTGGTATCGGACTTACCGCTGCAGCACTTGCTGTAACAATGATGGGATGTTCTTCAGGAAGTTCTGCTTCTACTGCATCTACAGTAGCTGTAATGTCTTCTGAGGCTCCTTCAGAAGCACCAACAGATGCACCATCTGAGGCTCCTACAGACTCTACAGAGAGCGCTGAAGGAACAGAAGTTATGGCTAAGGTCGTTTCTGTAGACGGTGAGACTCTTACAGTTGAAACAATGGGCGAAAGCCAGGATGGACAGCAGCCGGGCGGCGGAGATAAAGCTCAGGGTGGAAAGCCTGGAGAAGGCGGCCCTCAGGGCGGCGGCCAGGGTGGCCCTCAGGGAGGCGAGAAGCCTTCTGGTGATTCAGACAGTACAGAAGCTCCAACAGGCGAAGCACCAACAGGTGAAGCTCCTTCAGGTGAGGCTCCTTCAGAAGAAGCTCCTTCAGGAGAAGCTCCAACAGGAGAAGCTCCTTCAGGAGAGGCTCCAAGCGGAGATGATTCAAAGGGCGGAGAGTCACTTACTCTTACTCTTACAGACAGCACAGAGTATAAGGATTGTACAGTAGACGATATCACAGCTGACGCTATGGTAAAGGTTACATACAACTCTGACAACGAAGTTGTTTCAATTGAGCTTGCACAGCAGCCGGAAGGTTCTGAGGATTCTACAGCTGAGGAGACTGAAGAATCTACAGAGGAAACTTCAACAGAGGCAACAGAAGAGGAATAATAATATATTTGCCGAAAGGCAGCAAAAAAGGCGTTCCGTCATATGGCGGAGCGCCTTTTGCTATGTAAAAATTATTTATTTATTCCGTGGATCAGAAGCTCAGTGGAGAGCTTTGCCATTTCCGTAGGAGTTTTTTTATAGTCGGTTCTTATCCATTCTTTGATGATCCCGACAACACCGGTAAAGACGAAAGCTGAATAGAAAGAGTTCATTTCCTGAGCCTCTTCTGAATTTTCACTCGGCCACCATTGAGTAATGCGGGTACGCATGAGGTGGTAGAGCTTGTGTATAAATGCGAGGTCTCCATGAGGGCCGATGAGAGCGCTTGCCAGTTCTTTATTTTTCTGGAGGTGCTCAAAAACAATGAGTACGGTAGGATAAATTGCATCCTTCACATCGTCAGTATTTGTCAGCCCGTCTGTTATTATCTTATTGAAATCATTGAAAAGCTCATCTTCGATATAATTCAGCAGAGCCGGGATATCCTTGAAGTGGGCATAAAATGTACTTCTGTTGATGTCTACATAATCGGTAAGATCCTTTACCGAAATTTCTGTTACGTCTTTTTCGAGCATGAGAGCTGCAAGCCCGAGTACAAGGGCCTGACGGGTCTTACGCACCCTTCTGTCTAAATTGTTGAACATAATTAACCACCTAAATATTAAATAAAAGTAAAAACTTCCCTTGATTCAATATCACTATTGAATATCTTTCTTTTTAATATTATAATGCATTACATAAAGTAAAGCAACATTGTGTTGGAAAATATTCGACATGTTGGAAAAGATACGGAGAGTTGGAAAACGTGCTGGAATGGATGAAAAAAAGGCTTTTGGCAGTGGTCGTTTTAAGCCTTGTTTTGATGAATATTCCGTCTGTTGTATATGCTGGCAGATCCGATGCGATCGAGATCTCTACGGCGGAGGATCTTATCGCTCTCAGCAGAGAAAGTGATGTTGAGCTATATACAAAGGGCAGAAAATATGTGCTCACTAGAGACATTGATCTGAGCGGAACAGATTTTAAGAATATTAAGCTGTTTGCAGGTGATCTCGATGGTGGGTCGCATATGATAAAAGGCTTCGCACTTTCGGGCAATGAATCTGATATCGGTTTTATAGGAACACTCACTGCGGAGGGCTGTGTACATGATCTTAAGGTCACAGGGTCCGTAAGCGAAAATGATTCCAATGAAAATATCGGTATTATTGCCGGAATTAATTATGGAACGATCAAAAATTGTGATGTAGAAGGAACAGTAATCTCATATAAAAATGTCGGCGGAATCGTTGGAAGGAATATGCCTTCGGCCAATATCATAAATTGTGAAAATGCGGCAGAGGTCATGGGAACTAAAAAGACCGGAGGTATAGCCGGCTTTAATGAAGGATATATTTCCGGTGCAGTGAATACCGGAGAAATAAATGCATCGACCTTTACAGCCCATGAAAGGCTTAATGATCCCGATGATGAAAGTATGGAGTTTAAGGATATCGATATCTGCCACACCGGAGGAATAGCCGGTGAGAGTACAGGTGTCATAACGGGCTCAAAAAATACAGGCCGTGTCGGAGAAGTGCATATGACGGCGATGACAGGCGGAATAGCCGGTTATGACCGGGGGCTGATAGTTAACTGTGATAATTCCGGGGAAGTGAAGGGGCGCAGAAATATTGGAGGAATAACCGGAATCCTTGAGCCGTATGCTGAAATACGATATGAAGAGGATACACTGGATAAGGCCGGAGATGAATTCGACAGGCTTGTATCTCTTACAGGAAATTTAAATTCTACAGTGGATACAGCGGATGACGCTGTTCAGGGGGATATTGATGCAATCAGGGCTGAGGCAGATGATCTCAGAAGTACAGTAAGTAATTATAAAGCTTATTACAGAGCCAAAAATGACGGAATCGAAAATGAATTATATTCAAGATTTGATGCAATCAGGGCTGACCTCGATGCGATAGATATAGATACAAAGGTATATATTTCAGAGGGCACAGGTGAAGATCCGGTCGATATTCTTTTAGAAATGTATGACCTTGTGGTGGCTGTGAGACAGGCCAGAAGCGCCGGAGTACCGGTGGACGTCGTTTCTATAATAGGACAGCTCGCGGATAAGGGAGATAAGACCTTCAGCAATATAGATAGTCTGATCGGTGCAATTGATGAAGGTGATAAAAAGCTTTCAAAGAAGGCAAAAAAAGCGATAGAAAAGCTTGAAGATGTGAGGGATAAGCTGAGTTCGCTCGATGATTACTGCAGAAATACAGTCGATGATTACAAGGCTGACGAGAGAAAGACCTCTGATGATATACAGGCCAGGATCGAGAGACTTGCGGATGAGTCAGACAGGCTGAGCAATGACTTAAAAAGCTCTGATAAAGAGATAAGAAGCTGCCTTGACGATATAACAGGTCAGCTTAAGACGATATCAAACGTTACGAATGACGGAATAGATGAGGCAAGGGATAAGCTCAATGACCTTAGAGATGATTTTAAGGATAAGAAGATCTACGAGGACATTTCAGAAGAGTGTGTTTCAGAAAATGCTTCCGGAATGGGTGAGATAAGAAATTCAGAAAATGAAGGGATCATCACAGGTGATTTTAATGTCGGAGGAGTTGCTGGATCAATTGATGTCACCACCGGCAGAGATTCTGATTTTGAAACAGTTTCTTCGGGCGATGTGAGTATGAAATTCAGGATGACTAAAAGCGCAGTCATAAAAGAATGCATAAATAACAGCAATATCGTCGGTTACAAGGATTATATAGGCGGAATCGTCGGTAATGCAGAGTATGGCGTGGTATATGACTGCAGTTCCATGGGGAATATCGTGGCAGAAGATTCCAGATATGTCGGAGGAATTGCCGGAAACAGTGAGCTTTCTATAGAAGGCTCAAATGTTTTTATGTCGGTCTCCGGAAATAAGTTTGCCGGTGGGATCGCCGGATATGGCAGCAGCTTAAAAGGCAACAGATCTGTGGCATCGGTCGAAGGCAGTGAAAAGACCGGAAGTATAGCAGGGCAGTGCGCTGATGATGCTGAGGTCGTTGGAAACAT
Source organism: Lachnospiraceae bacterium (assembly GCA_024692715.1). Classification (GTDB taxonomy): domain Bacteria; phylum Bacillota; class Clostridia; order Lachnospirales; family Lachnospiraceae; genus NK4A144. The sequence continues at coordinate 4,272 of JAILMH010000067.1, read as the reverse complement.
TTATGTTGAGACCGGAAGTTCAGCTATCGACGGAGGTGCTGACAGTTCAATGGCAAGGCAGGTTTCATATGCTGAGCTTGTAAGCATGGACGGTGTTCCGAAGGAATTCGGTACAGTGCATATTACCTTTGTTTTTGCAGACGGAATGACTGCTGAACGCCGGGTGAGATACGGCGGAAGCCTCGGAGAAGAGGAAATTCCTAAGATTCCTAAGAAGGATGAGGAGATCGGCTACTGGTCTGAAAGTGATTTCAAGGGATTGACACAGAATAAGGTGGTTTATGCCTGCTATGTTCCATGGGTCACGACGATAGCTGATCCGGAGCAGACGGTGCTGGTGAGTGGTAATTTCTATGAGGGAACGAGCCTCAAGGATGAAGTTACGCCTGCTGATAAAAAAGCACCGGAAGAATATGAAGCTATTGAGAAACATTCTCTTAGCATAGATTCAGTTTACGGAGTTTCCTTTAATGACCTAACTATACGCCTGAGAGCAGGTGAGAAAACGACTGTGATGCTTGAAAACGGCGAAATTGCCAAGGGTCATTACGATGGAAATTACTATGTATTCACAAGCAGCAGTCCGATATTTTATGTAATACGTAAAAAGGATTCAATGCTTCCCGCAGCGGCAGCGGGAGCAGTTTTTATATTAATTGCCGCAGCGGCAGTACTCAGGCACAGGAGGGTTAATACAAATGAGAAGCGATAAAGACAGCGTTATGTACAGAATTGCGGAATTTATCGTAGATAAGAGAAAAGGATTTTTTGTCATATTTATAGTGGCAATGATTTTTTGCCTGTTCTCTTTACATAAGGTCAATGTTGAAGATGATGTAGCGCAGTATCTTCCCGCTTCAACAGAAACAAGGCAGGGCGTAGACCTCATGGATGAGGAATTTACGACCTTTGGTACAGCGAAAATTCTGATCGCGAACATCACTTATGATAGAGCAAGGGATGTTGCAAAAGGACTTGAAAAGATTGATGGTATCAATACTGTCAAGTTCTATGATCCGGATGATGACGACTATAAAAATGAGGATCTGACGGAATATTACAAGGACTCGGCGGCGCTGTATACGCTGATGTTTGATGAAGAAAAGGATACGGAGCTTTCACAGAAAGCGATAGCAGAGGTCAGAGATTATGTGAAGGATTACGACAGCTATGTCTACACAACCGTCGATCTTAATGAATCTGCGGATCTGCAGAAGGATATAGGATTCATTCTCTGTCTGGCAGCGGTTGTCATCATACTGGTACTTCTTTTTACATCTGAGACCTATGCAGAGGTCCCTATATTTGTGGCTAACTTTGCAATGGCAGCGGTGCTGAATAAAGGTACTAACTTCGTATTTGGAACTGTTTCATATATTTCAAATGCGGTTGATACGGTGCTCCAGCTGGCACTTGCCATAGATTACGCGATTATCCTTTTCCATAGATATATGGAAGAAAAGGATAAGGGCTACGATGCGAGAGAAGCGCTCATACAGGCTCTTTCAAAGGCGATAGTAGAGATATCATCGAGCTCACTCACAACAATAGCGGGACTTGCAGCGCTGATCTTCATGCACTTCCAGATAGGTAAGGATATGGGTCTCGTGCTCTGTAAGGCGATACTTTTCTCACTGATAACAGTATTCCTCTTCATGCCTTGCCTCATAATGGCATCAAGAAGATTTATCGAGAAGACACGCCACAAGAGCTTTGTTCCGGAGATCAATTACTGGGGAAAATTTGTCTATGGCACAAGATATATTCTGCCTGTTGTATTCCTTGTAATAATGGTGTTTGCAGCTCATTTTTCAAGCGAGTGTCCGTATATTTTTGATAAAAATTCAGCGACAAGTGCGAAGACAACGGAGTATCTTAAAGCAAAGCACAGGATAGATGAGACCTTTGATACCGGAAGCACAATGGCGGCGGTTCTGCCGAAGGGAAGCTATGCAGTTGAAAAGGAAGTTGTAGAAGACCTTGAGAAGCTGGATTACGTCGAGGATATCACAGGTCTTGCAAATGTTAAGGTCGGAGATAACGATGAATACGTGCTTACAGATGAGCTGAATCCTCGTGAATTCGCAGAGGTCGCGGATATTGACGTTGGCATATCGAAGCTTCTCTATACCGCCTATGCCTATGATAAAGAAGCCTATGGCGCTTTTGTTGACGGAATAGATGAGTATCGTGTTGCAGTTATCGACATGATCGATTTTGTATATGAAAAAAATGACAAAGGAACATTTAATCTGAGTGCCAAGCAGTCAGAGGATATCAATGATATCCACGATCAGATCTCTGACGCCAGAGAGCAGCTTGAAAGTGATGAACATACTCGAATAATCTTTAACCTCGAAGGTGCGGTGGAAGGTGACGAAACCTTTGAGCATATTAACGAAATAAGAAGTATCGTTCAGAGCCACTATAAGGACAGGATATATGTTGTCGGAGATCCAACAAGCAACCAGGACCTTTCTGCTTCTTTCAGTAAAGACAATACACTGATCTCAATCCTTACAGCGCTTTTTGTAGGTATTATACTTTTGTTTACTTTCCAGTCAGCAAGTATACCGTTTATTTTGCTCATAACCATTCAGGGAAGTATATGGATAAATTTCTCGGTGCCGTATCTTACCGGAAATTCCTTCTACTTCCTGTGTTATCTGATCGTAAGCTCGATCCAGATGGGTGCGACTATTGACTATGCGATAGTCATCACTAACCGTTACCTGCATCTGAGGAAAGACCTTACAAGTAAGAGAGAGGCGGCGGTTGCCAGCCTGAATCAGTCGTTTGCGACGATCCTCACTTCAGGAACTATCCTTACAGCCTGCGGATTTCTGGTTTGGTATTTTACATCAAATGCAGTAATTTCACAGCTCGGAATGGCTCTCGGAAGAGGAACTTTAACGTCAATGCTCCTTGTCATGATGGTGCTTCCGCAGCTTTTGATACTGCTCGATCCGCTGATCGACAAGACTGCATTTACGATCACTCATAACATCGGAACGGGTGAGATCCTTTCAAAGAGCGAAGGAACAATGACCATAAACGGAACGGTCAAGGGATACTTCTCGGGCTATATTGATGGACAGGTAATAGGAAATATAAATGGTAAAATGAACCTTACACTTAAGAGCGGAAGCGCAAGTGAGGCTGATGAAGGAACAGGGGCAGTCGGAGGAACTGATGAATAAGAGGACTTATATTAATAGGACAGTTTCAGCTCTGATAGCTGCTGCACTGATATTTACAGGTCTGCCTCAGACTGGCTATGGAGCAGAGGCCGTAAGTGCGGATAATGCAAAAATCAGTCAGAGTGCTGATATATCGATAGGTACAGCTGAAGAGCTGGAAGAACTCGCTTTGAATGCTAAAAACAGCACATATACATCCGGGAAGGTGATACGCCTGACTAAAGACATAGACCTTGGCGGAAAGGAATTTTCGCCGATAGCGGTCATGGCCGGAACCTTTGATGGAAACGGACATAAGATAAGTGGAATAAAGATGACAGGAAAGCTCTCTGAAACAGGCTTTATAAGGCAGGTTTCAAAGGGTGGGGCTGTCATTGGCCTCACAGTAGAGGGAACCATATCGGCGAATGGTACGGCTGAAAATATCGGAGGGATTACCGGTGAAAATGAAGGCTTGATAAGCAATTGCATCTTCAGCGGATCTATTGATGCGGAAAAGTCAGTGGGTGGAATCGTCGGGCACAATAAAGAAGACGGTACTATCCTGCAGTGTGAAAACGATGGAGCTGTTAATGCCAGAAATAAAGTCGGCGGAATCGCCGGTTATAACGAGGGCACGATCGATTCCTGCAAGAATCTCGGGGCGATAAACAGTGTTCCTTCTGATATCGGGAAGGATTCTGATGATGAGGATGATACAAACGATGATGAAAAGGATGCTCTTGAGCTTATAGATACAAATCCCACTGATATTTTTGAGGGCGACCTTAAAGATAAGATAGATGTAAAAGCAGTTAAATATACAGGCGGAATAGCCGGAGCATCTTCGGGAACAGTAAGAAACTCATCAAACAGGGGGACTGTCGGCTTTGAACATATCGGATACATAACAGGCGGTGTAGTCGGATATGACAGGGGAATTCTCTACTCATGCACAAATGACGGCACGGTTTATGGCCGCAGAGATATAGGCGGAATAGTCGGCGAATTCGAGCCGTATGTTTCTAATATATATGAAGAGGACTCCATAGATAAGGCCGGAGATGAGCTTGACGATATGGTTGACATAATA
>JAILMH010000027.1 GCA_024692715.1 Lachnospiraceae bacterium | reverse complement strand
CTTTTCGTGTTAAGCCAGTTTCTTCACGTAACAACTCTAAAATTTTAAGCTCACGTCCATCTAATTTTATCGGGTCATTTATTGGGGCATTTATTGGGTCATCGTGACCCAAGAAAAATTTACCACTAACATGCATTTCTTTATTGTGAAGCTCGTGTTTCTCATTCAGCAAAAGATTCCTTAAAAACATTTCAAGGAACTCTGTCGTCTCATAGATACCATTCTTTATGTTATTGTAATTTGCCCTAACCAAAGCATTTCGAAAATACCAAGAGTGTTCCGCAAACAAATCATTTTCGGCATCAAATCCAAGCATGCGAAGATACTTTATTAAAAACACTGCTGTCGTTCTGGTATTGCCTTCCTCGAACACATGGATTTGCCAAAGTCTGGAAATAAAAACCGCTAAATGATGAATCACCTCATCCATTGTTAAACCGTTATAGCGAAAATCCCTTTCCTGTGAAAAATCATAATTCAGCGTTTCTCGAAGTTCACTAGCTCCACCATAAGAAACTGTATCTCCATCAAGAACCCATTCCTTTTTCGTAATATTATAATCTCTAATTTTTCCTGCATGGGAATAAATACCAATGAACAGCTCGCGATGAATAGATAAATATTGTGTAGGCGAAAACGTAAATGCCTTCTCAGATAAGATTTTTGCAATTCTTGCAGACACCTTATCTGCCTCTTCTGTACGCGTCTCAACCTCAGAACGACCGTCTTTACTCTCGTAATAACTATTGATTAAGTCTCTGGCCTCATCTACAGAGATTTCACCGTCAATGTTCTTTTTTGCAGTCTCATACAAGTATTCAGATGGTTTTAATCCATCAACATCCTGCAACCCAATCGCAGCCTGCCAAGCTTGTCCAAGTTCTTTTCTTGTAGGAGTAAGATTTTTTATATATTCCTCAAATGGATCTTTTTTTATATCCTTCATATCAAACCTCCATAATCAATTCAAAGCTCATCCATTCTATTATATTCTATAATGCGAACACTTTCAATGTGATAGCTTACCATTTTTCATAATCTGCTCTTTATAACTGTGCCAACACTGTCGGCATAATCCACGATAAAAATTTAAACGCTCAAAGATGAATAAAAGTGTAACCTTAAAAAGTAGTCACTTGGTAGTCAATTAAAGAGTTCTGACTACTCGCAAATGCACCCACGCGCCCACTTACTAAAAAAGGGAGGGTAACCCCCCCTCCCTGTAAGCAGATTAATTTTTGTTTAAATTAAATCACACCTTCATATCCACATTTTTCCCTGCTGATTCTGATACAGATCCTGTACTCACGGTAATACCGGATGATGCGATATCAATCGAAGCACCATCAAGCACTGTTCCTTCAGTAGATACTGAAGCAGCATCATCAGATACCTCACCACTCTCAGATGTAGATGCTTTAGCCTTTTCGATTCTTTCTTCTGCAGCCTCTTTTTCGGCTTTCTTCTCGGCAGCGTTCTCTGCTTTCTTCTTTTCAGCAGCCTTCTCTGCTCTCTGAGCCTCCAGATCTTCCTTAGATGCTTTCTTCAGGTCTTCATTCGCCGTAGTCAGCGTATTTATAGTTGTTTCGGCAAGTTCTGCCGATTTCTTTTGTGTTTCTTCAAGCTCCTCTTTTTTCTTCGTAACATCTCCGCCTCGTGCTCCATCTAGTTTTATTTCCGCATCAAGAACACCGGCGTGGCCATCCATTCGACTCTTAACTGCAGATTGCACATGTGCGATCTGCCTTGATGTATTCGCTGACAATAGTGCTCCTGTCATAATACTCGATAATGCCATTTTTACGTCCTCCTTAACTTACAGTTTCAATCCTGAAATCCGTTTCATCCGATTATGACGTGATAAATCTACTCATCTATTCTCTTTTTCGGAAATCTAAAAACACATATTAACCCCCATGAAGTGAACGGCAGGATTATTGAGGTGAACGGTATGATACGCACGAGCACAGAAAGGAAATCGCTGCTTCGCAGCCGGCGTTCGGCGCGACGGCCTGACGGCCGAATGATTACTCTGGGATCATCAGCAGTGCCGTAAAAATAACCATATCCCCACGCTGTTCAAGCTGTATGGTGCCGTAGTATTTCTCCGTGATCCGTTTCATGTTCTTCAGCCCATATCCGTGTCTCTCCTTATCATCCTTTGATGTTTCAGGAAGGTCGGTCTGGGGATCCAGCACCAGTTTACCGTCAAAACTGTTCTTCACCTGTATCAGATAGGCATTGTTATTCTTCCATGCCTTAACTTCTACGCGCAGCTCTGTGCTTTCTAATGCTGCCCTTATCGCATTGGACAGCGCATTATTCAAAATGACACCTATATCGATGGATTCCACCTTCCCACTTGACGGATAATGGAAATTCTGGCTAAAAGATATCCCGGCTTCCTCTGCCTCACGCACCTTCTCAGAAATAACGATATCCGTGACAGGATTCCCTGTCTTTGCGTTGATCTCCGGCATGGGGAATCCGTTTTGCCACTCATTAAGGTATTTTGCCGCCTCCTCGGTCTCTCCTTTATCAAGCAGATTTCCCAGAACCATAATATGATTATTGACATCGTGTCTTATCCCGCGAATATCGGAATACAACGCTTCTATAGAGTGAACATGCCCTTTCAGTTCCTCCACCTGCTTGGATACAAGAGCATTCTGCAGTGCATCCTCCTGTGACTGTTTTATACGCTGATAAGAGTACATGACCGTAATAGCAGCCAGA
>JAILMH010000077.1 GCA_024692715.1 Lachnospiraceae bacterium | reverse complement strand
ACAGAAATATTTACAGTCGATACTTTAAATCTGTTTTTTTCTATCTCAGTAATGTACTTCAAAATTTCATTATTTAAGGTTACTTTTATCACTAAAATAGCACCTCCTGACAATATATATCATATCAGAAAAGGTGCTATTTCTCCACTAAAATTACACTATTTTTACACTATTTTTCATTAACAAAATCTAATATTTTTTCTCTTCACTATTCAGTTATCACGGAAGTATAGTTTAAAAATTAATAGAAATGTTAAAAATTACGTAAATAGTAAATATAGCCACAAATATACTTATTATGTTGTTTAATATTCCGTCTATCTGCAATGATTTATAAAAATCTAAAATATAAGAAATTCATTAATTTAAATTCCATTTTTGAGCTGTACTCAGGCATAAAACTTCATAATCGTAATCGCTGTGGGTTGCGTTAACTCTGACATTCAAGCTATTTGTGATGCCTTAAAAACAAAAATTGAGGATGAAGTGCTTTGTTCTTCATCCTCTGTTTGCTACAATTTTTGTTTTTTGTTACCTTAACTTAATGACATTGGGCATATGCCGGGCTCTTTTTAATTTGGCTGGAAAAGTCTCCCTTCTCTGGATGTTAGCACTAGTATGGATGTTGGGAAGTTGATTGATTTTTAGAAATGTCAGTCAATTTGAAAACTTGAATACAGTATAAAGTTCGAAAAATTACACAAAAATTATGCACCAAATATATTGTGCGCATGAGTTATGCACATTTATCCACCATATTTATCCACAAAAAAACATTGAAAAAATGGGTTATACACAGAATTATCCACCTTATCCACCAAAATTATTAAAAAAATGTAAACTGAATTATGGAAACTGAAATTTGTGGATTTTTGTCAAAAATAGCTGAAAAACGTAAAAAATGTCTGTAAAAACAAAAAAGTAAATAAGTATCAAATTGTTTGCTCAATTATGAATGCAGATAATTATTGATAATCAATTTACTCTGTGCTATAATAATTTCACAATTAAAGTGACGTTAAACACTAAGTTTATTGTCATTTTGACGGTATGTCGCTATTTGTGCGGCAAATACAAACAGAAAAGGATGTGATCTGTATGCGTTTTGCAATTACCGGCAAGAACATCGATGTTACTGCAGGACTTAAATCAGCTGTTGAGGATAAGCTCAGCAAACTGGAAAAGTATTTCACACCAGATACTGAAGTCAATGTTACCCTGAGTGTCGAAAAGGAGCGTCATAAGATAGAGGTAACCATACCCGTTAAGGGAAGTATTATCCGTTCAGAGCAGGTCAGCAATGATATGTATGTATCAATCGATCTGGTTGAAGAGATAATTGAAAAGCAATTAAAAAAATATAAGAAAAAGATCATCGATCGGGCTCAGGATGCAGCTTCTTTCAAGAAGGAATATGTGGAAAGGGATTACGACGATGATGATGAGATCAAAATCGTAAGGACAAAGAGATTTGGTATAAAGCCAATGTATCCAGAGGATGCATGCGTACAGATGGAACTTCTTGGACACAGCTTCTATGTTTTCAGAAATGCTGAAACAGATGAGGTAAATGTCGTTTATAGAAGAAAGGGTAACACTTACGGATTGATCGAACCGGATAACTAATATGATATTAGGAGCCGGAGCGAAATGCTCCGGCTCTTTTTTGTTTGACTGAAAATGCAATTTCTGGTTAAAAATTTCACATAGTCATGTTCACGGAATGCAGTAAATACGGGCATTTATGAGGGCAAAATCATAAAAATCGTACAAGAAAAATAAAAATGTATACAATAGTACTAGCCTGAAAACCTTATAAATAAAGGATTTCGAAGTTAACCATTGCAAACATGAAATTAACAATTTTTTAACAATGTATTATTGCAAATACCAGTTGCGTGTGCTATGATGGTAAACGGACTGATAAAAAAATAACAATCTCCTGAATTTCAGGGAGATAAAAGGTTATGAAAATCAAGGAGGCATTATTTATGGCAAAGAAGATTGTTCTTGCAGGCGCTTGCCGTACTGCAATTGGCAAAATGGGTGGTGCGCTTTCCACAACACCTGCTGCTGAACTCGGTTCTATCGTTATCAAGGAAGCTCTTAACAGAGCAGGAGTTCCGGCTGACAAAGTTGACCAGGTTTATATGGGATGCGTAATCCAGGCAGGTCTTGGCCAGAATGTAGCACGTCAGGCTTCTATCAAGGCAGGTCTTCCTGTTGAGTGTCCGGCAGTTACAATCAACGTTGTATGCGGCTCAGGTCTTAACTGCGTTAACATGGCAGCTCAGATGATCGAGGCTGATGACGCTGATATCGTTGTAGCTGGTGGTATGGAGAACATGTCAATGGCTCCTTTCGCACTTGATAAGGCTCGTTTTGGTTACAGAATGGGTAATAGCAAGCTTATAGATACAATGATCAATGATGCTCTTTGGGATGCATTCAATGATTATCATATGATCAAGACAGCTGATAATGTAGCTGAGCAGTGGCACCTTACAAGAGAAGAGCTCGATGCATTCGCTGCAGACAGCCAGAATAAGGCTTGCAAGGCTCAGGAAGAGGGATGGTTCAAGAAGGAGATCGTTCCTGTAGAAGTTAAGCAGAAGAAGCAGACAATCGTTGTTGACACTGATGAGGGCCCTCGTCCTGGTACAACAGTTGAGTCTCTTTCTAAGCTTCGCGCTATCAATCCTGATGGTGTTGTTACAGCTGGTAATGCTTCAGGTATCAACGACGGTGCAGCAGCAGTTGTAGTTATGTCTGAAGAAAAGGCTAAGGAGCTCGGTGTTAAGCCTATGGCAACATGGGTTGGCGGAGCACTTGGCGGTGTTGATCCTTCAATCATGGGTGTTGGACCGGTTGCTTCAACACGTAAGGTTATGGCTAAGCTCGGAATGAAGATCGAAGATTTCGATATCTACGAAGCAAATGAGGCATTCGCTGCACAGTCTGTAGCAGTTGGAAAGGACCTTAACTTTGACCTCAGCAAGCTCAACCTTGCAGGTGGTGCTATTGCACTTGGACATCCGGTAGGAGCTTCAGGATGCCGTATCCTTGTTACACTTCTTCACAACATGGAGAGAACAGGTGCTAAGACAGGTCTTGCCACACTTTGCATCGGCGGTGGTATGGGCTGCTCTACAGTAGTTAAGGCATACGAGGGATAATTAAAACCTACACTCAGGGCTTTTAAGGTCCTGAGTATCTATAAAAAATCATAAAGAAAGGAATCACAAAAAAATGGGATTCGTTGATTATGAAGTAAAAGGACAGATCGCAGTTATTACGATCAATCGTCCAAAGGCATTAAATGCCCTTAATTCAGAGGTACTTGATGACCTCAATGCAGTACTTGACGGCGTTGATGTTAACGAGGTTCGTTGCCTTGTTCTTACAGGCGCTGGAGACAAGTCATTTGTTGCAGGTGCAGATATCGGTGAGATGAGTACACTTACAAAGGCTGAAGGCGAGGCTTTCGGTAAGAAGGGTAACGATATCTTCCGCAGAATCGAATCATTCCCTATTCCGGTGATCGCTGCAATCAACGGCTTTGCACTTGGCGGTGGATGTGAGATCTCAATGAGCTGTGACATCAGAATCGCTTCTGAGAATGCTATGTTCGGACAGCCTGAGGTTGGCCTCGGAATCACTCCTGGTTTCGGTGGTACTCAGAGACTTGCACGTCTTGTAGGCATGGGAATGGCTAAGCAGATGATCTACACAGCAAGAAATATCAAGGCTGATGAAGCTCTTCGTATTGGTCTTGTTAATCAGGTAGTTCCTCTTGAGGAGCTCCTTCCTACAGCTGAAAAGATGGCTAACACAATTGCTCAGAATGCGCCTATCGCAGTTCGTGCATGTAAGAAAGCTATCAATGATGGACTTCAGGTAAATATCGATGAAGCAATCGTTGTTGAAGAAAAGCTCTTTGGCTCTTGCTTCGAATCTGAAGATCAGAAAGAAGGCATGGCTAACTTCCTTAGAAAGAAAGATGATCCTGCTAAGGTTAAGCATGTAGCATTCAAGAACGCATAATCGCTTGCGTTATAAATATAATTTTATATGGAGGAAAATACAATGAAGGTAGCAGTAATTGGTGCCGGCACAATGGGAAGCGGAATCGCTCAGGCATTTGCTCAGTGTGATGAAGTTGAAAAGGTTTATCTTTGCGATATCAAGCAGGAATTTGCTGATGGCGGAAAGTCAAAGATCGAAAAGAACCTTGGAAGACTTGTAAAGAAGGAGAAGCTTACACAGGATGCAGCTGATGCAATCCTTGGAAAGATCTCTACAGGTCTTAATGCACAGGCAACAGATCCTGATCTCGTTGTTGAAGCAGCACTTGAGGTTATGGATATTAAGAAGGCAACATTCAAGGATCTTCAGGAGAACATCGTTAAGAATCCTGATTGTATCTTTGCTTCAAATACATCATCTCTTTCAATCACAGAGATCGGTGCAGGACTTCCAAAGCCAATCATCGGAATGCACTTCTTCAACCCGGCTCCTGTAATGAAGCTCATCGAAGTTATTTCTGGTGCTAATACACCTAAGGAAACAACAGAGAAGGTTGTTGAGATCTCTAAGAAGCTTGGAAAGGTACCTGTACAGGTTAACGAGGCTCCTGGATTTGTTGTTAACAGAATCCTTGTTCCAATGATCAACGAAGGTATTTTCGTTTACAGCGAAGGAATTGCTGATATCGAAGGTATCGATGCAGCTATGAAGCTTGGATGTAACCATCCAATGGGACCTCTTGAGCTCGGTGATTACATCGGACTTGATATCGTTCTCGCTATCATGGATGTTCTTTACAAGGAGACAGGCGATTCTAAGTATCGTGCATGTACACTCCTTCGTAAGATGGTTCGTGGTAAGAAGCTTGGTGTTAAGACAGGAATCGGTTTCTACAAGTACAATGAAGACCGCACAAAGACACCTGTTGACAAACTGTAATTAAATAGAATTGCTGACTTGGCACCGGCCGTCACAAAAAGATGGTCGGTGCTTAATAAGGTTTAGGAGGACATACAATGGATTTCACATTGGATAAAAAGCATGAGATGGCGAGAGGCCTTTTCAAGGATTTCGCTGAGAAGGAAGTAAAGCCTCTTGCAATTGAGGTTGATGAGACAGAGAAATTCCCAAGAGAGACTGTAACAAAGATGCAGAAGTTCGGTTTCATGGGTATCCCGATTCCTAAGGAATACGGCGGACAGGGCTGCGATCCTCTTACATACGCTATGTGCGTTGAAGAGCTTGCAAAGGTTTGCGGTACTACAGCAGTTGTAGTTTCAGCTCATACATCTCTTTGCTGCGATCCTATCATGACATATGGTACACCGGAGCAGAAAGAAAAATACCTTAAGCCACTTGCAGAAGGTAAGCTTCTTGGTGCATTCGGTCTTACTGAGCCAGGTGCCGGTACAGATGCACAGGGTGTTCAGACAAAGGCTGAGCTTACAGAAGATGGTAAGGAATGGATCCTTAACGGTTCTAAGTGCTTCATCACAAATGGTAAGGAAGCTGATGTTTATATCATCATTGCTTACACAGATATCGTTCTTGATAAGAAGGGCAGAAAGACAAAGAAATTCTCAGCATTCATCGTTGAGAAGAACACTCCTGGTTTCACATTCGGAACAAAGGAGAACAAGATGGGTATCCGCGGTTCATCAACATATGAGTTGATCTTCCAGGATTGCCATATCCCGGCTGAGAACCTTCTTGGTGCTAGAGGAAAGGGATTCCCTATCGCTATGCACACACTTGATGGCGGACGTATCGGTATCGCTGCTCAGGCTCTTGGTATCGCTGCAGGTGCACTTGACAGAACAGTTGAGTACGTTAAGGAAAGAAAGCAGTTCGGTCGTTCAATCGCTGCATTCCAGAATACACAGTTCCAGCTTGCAAACCTTGCGACAAAGGTAGAGGCTGCAAGACTTCTTGTTTATAAGGCTGCTGAAGCAAAGAGAACACAGCAGAGATATTCTGTTGAAGCTGCACAGGCTAAGCTTTGCGCTGCAGAGGTTGCTATGGAAGTTACTACAAAGTGCGTACAGCTCTTCGGTGGATATGGTTACATCAGAGAGTACGAAGTAGAGCGTATGATGAGAGACGCAAAGATCACAGAGATCTACGAAGGAACATCAGAAGTTCAGCGTATGGTTATTTCAGGCGATCTGCTTAAGTAATGTAAATAATAACTAACTGTTGATATAAAGGAGCGAATACCATGAAAATCGTAGTATGTATAAAGCAGGTTCCGGATACAAAGGGCGGCGTTAAGTTTAAGCCAGACGGAACTCTTGACAGAGCAGCAATGCTTGCAATTATGAACCCTGATGATAAGGCTGGTCTTGAGGCTGCACTTCGTATTAAGGATGAGGATCCTGAGAATACAGAAGTAACAGTTCTTACAATGGGTCTTCCTAAGGCTGATGATGTTCTTCGTGAAGCAATCGCAATGGGCGCTGATAAGGGTCTTCTTATCACTGATCGTGTACTCGGCGGTGCTGACACATGGGCTACATCATCAACAATCGCAGGCGCTCTTAAGAATATGGAGTATGATCTCATCATCACAGGCCGTCAGGCTATCGATGGAGATACAGCACAGGTTGGTCCTCAGATCGCTGAGCACCTTCAGCTTCCTGTAATCTCTTATGCTGAGGAGATCAAGGTTGACCGTGATGCTAAGACTGTAAAGGTTAAGCGTCAGTATGATGACAGATATCACATCCTTACAGCAAAGCTTCCTTGCCTTGTTACAGCACTTGCTGAGCTTGCTGAGCCTCGTTACATGACACCGGGCGGAATCTTCGATGCTTATGACAATCAGGATCTCGTTACAGTATGGGGCAGAGATAAGCTGGATGTTGAAGATAAGAATATCGGTAAAGCCGGTTCACCTACAGTTATCGCAAAGGCATCTGATAAGGTTGCTAAGGGTAAGGGCGAAACAGTAACACCTGATTCACCGGCAGCAGCTGTAGATTACATTGTTGGTAAGCTCGAGGAGCAGCACGTAATCTAATACCGATACCAGTCAACATTATTAACATGACATTGGAGGAAAATTCAAATGAGTTTGGAAGAATATAAGGGCGTATTTATCTTCGCTCAGCAGGTAGATAACGAGGTATCAAGCATTGCACTTGAGCTTCTTGGAAAAGCTAAAGAGCTTGCAGCAGACCTTGATGAGAAGAAGGTTACAGCAGTTCTTATCGGTTCTGGAGTAAGCGGACTTGTTGATGAGCTTGCTGAGTATGGTGCTGACAGAGTTATCGTTGTTGATGATCCTGAGCTTAAAGAGTACCGCACAGAGCCTTACGCTCACGCACTTGCATCTGTAATCAACGAGTACAAGCCTGAGATCATGCTTGTAGGTGCTACAGCAATCGGACGTGACCTTGGCCCACGTGTATCTGCAAGAGTTGCAACAGGTCTTACAGCAGACTGTACAAAGCTTGAGATTGGTGATTTCCCGCTTGTAGCAGTTCCTGGTCACGAAGATGAGCAGAAGCATAAGCAGCTCCTCATGACACGTCCTGCATTCGGTGGAAACACAATCGCTACAATCGCTTGTCCTAACCATCGTCCACAGATGGCTACAGTTCGTCCGGGCGTTATGCAGAAGGCAGCTCCAACTAAGGGAGCAAAGGCAGAGGTTGTAAACTACAATCCTGGCTTCACACCTAACAACATGTATGTAACTATCGAAGAGGTAGTTAAGGAAGTTTCTAATGTTGCAAACATCATGGACGCTAAGGTTCTCGTATCTGGCGGACGTGGAGTTGGCTCACCTGAGAACTTCGAAATGCTTAAAGAGCTTGCAGCTTGCTTTAAGGGCGGAATGGTTTCTTGCTCACGTGCAGTTGTAGATTCAGGCTGGATGCCTAAGGATATGCAGGTAGGTCAGACAGGTAAGACTGTACGTCCTCACGTATACTTCGCAATCGGTATTTCCGGAGCTATCCAGCACGTAGCTGGTATGGAAGAGTCTGACATCATCATCGCTATCAATAAGGATGAGAATGCTCCGATCTTCGAAGTTGCTGACTACGGTATCGTAGGCGATCTCAACAAGATCGTTCCTGAGCTCACAAAGAAGATCAAGGCTGAGCAGGAAGCAAAGGCAAACGCTTAATTTAAGCCATAACCTTAATAAATATTAATGTCCATACGCAGAGGCAGGCACGAAAGTGCCTGTCTCTTTTTTCTTTTGCGTGTTATAATTTCACCATGCGTATTTTAAGAAAAAAAGAAAATGTTTTGATATTAGGGCTGCTGATCTTTTTAGCGGCTTTTTTCACGATACTTGCAGGATTAAAATTTGCAAATTACAGAGCATCTGTATCAGAAGGAACAGTGTTTGACCACCTCGTATTTTATGCATCGGGGCATGGTCAGACAGGATCTGTGAAGTGCTTTGGAGATGTCCGTGTCACACCGACGGAATACTATGTCTTTTTGCCGTCTTTTGCAGATAATGATGGCATTTCCGTAACATTCGAAAACAGGGATCACATAGTTCTTACAAATGCTGATGGTACAGAAAAAAAGATAAGCAGTGGTGACAAACTGCCTGAGATCACTATCGATGAGCAGTATACCGTCTCATTTTGTGACAAAAATGGAGAAGTCCGCGAAAAGGGCAATCTGATATTCAAGAAAAGTAAGGATATCGCTGCTGCATATATCACTACAGAAAGTGGCTCCCTCGATCATATCCATGCTGTAAAAGGCAATTCCGAGGGCGGAAAGCTGAAAATAATCGAAGCTGATGGAGAATTAAATTACAGCGGAAGATTCGACAGTCTGAGAGGCCATGGAAATTCTACATGGCTTCAGGATAAGCGTCCGTACCAGATAACGTTGCATAAAGAAAGCTCGATCCTTGGCATGAGCGCTGCAAAAAAATGGATAATGCTTGCAAATGCTCTTGATGCTTCGCTTATGCGTAATGCAGTTGCCTATGAAATGGCAGATTCGATCATGCCTGGTTATTCTCCGGAGTTGAGATATGCGGAAGTCTATATAAATGGGGAATATCGAGGACTTTATCAATTTGTTGAGAAAGCAGAGGTCGGACGAAATCGTGTAAACATAACTGATCTCGAATCAGAAAATGACAAAATGAACCGGACGCCCGCAGAAGCGGCAGAAAAAATAACAAACACAGGAGAAGATGGTTCGGAGCAGGTAGGTGTAAAACTTGAAGTTCAGCCGGAAGACATAACCGGAGGATACCTTATCGAGCATGATTACGGTCCAAAGTATGCGGCGGAGGCAACTAAATTCACTACTAAGCGTGGTGAAAAATATGTACTTAGAAGTCCGGCGTACAGTTCTGTTGATGAGGTCGGATATATAGCTGATGTTTTTCAGAAGATCGAAGACAGAGCCTATTCCGGAGAAGACATGTCTGATCTCATAGATATGACGAGCTTTGCTGATAAATATGTGTTTGAAGAATTCTTAAAAAATGAAGGCGCGGGCGTAACAAGTTCGTATTTTTATAAGGATTCTGACAATATTGATTCCTTAGTCTATGCAGGACCTATATGGGACTATGACCAGACCATGGGAAACACCTTTTACCCATCACTGAATGATCCGGAAACTTTGGATTTCTGCACAAATCACTCAGAGAATACTTACATTTTTTATGAACTTTGGAAGAATCATGAGAGCTTCCGTGAAGAAGCAAAAAGGTTCTATAAAGAAGAAATACGCCCGTATGTTGAAAGTCTCTTAAACGGAGGGCTTGAGGATTATTTCGAAGCAGTAGAAAACGATGATGATATGAATTCCTATCGTTGGGGTCTGGAATGTGGCGCAGAGAAAAAAGATGTTGAGACTATACGTGATTTTCTCACCCGTCGTATAGACTTTCTTGATAAAGTGTGGTTATCGGAAGGCAA
Organism: Lachnospiraceae bacterium; assembly: GCA_024692715.1. GTDB lineage: Bacteria > Bacillota > Clostridia > Lachnospirales > Lachnospiraceae > NK4A144. The sequence goes on along the minus strand of JAILMH010000077.1, from coordinate 2,563 downwards.
TTTATGTATAGTCCGGTTTGAAATACCGGATCAGGATAAGAGCCAGTATGTAGGAGTTGCGGTCGGAGAGTCCATATCTATCATGCCTAATTTTGGTAAGGCTGATGATCCAACAATTTGGAAAGATAAGGAAACCGGAGAGCTAGTTGACGAAAAAACAGTGATCAACAAGGATATGGTACTGATAAAAAAAGATTAATTTGGAGGATAAGAACGGAATGTTCTGGAATAATTGCAGAAATCCCGATGATCACGGTTGGCGCCATGAATTAAAATACTTTGGAACAGATGCGTCGATGAGAATACTTCAGGCAAGGTTTTCGGGTATTTTAAGGAAAGACAGTCATACGAGACCGGATGGGACATACCTCATTAGAAGCATTTATTTTGATGATATAGATGATCATTATTTTGACTCTAATGAAGAAGGGTTCGACCCGAGACATAAGTTCAGGATAAGAGCGTATAACTGTGATACATCTTTTATATCTTTGGAGTGCAAGATAAAAGAAAACGGCATGACAAAGAAGCTCTCGGAACGTATCACATTGGAAGAATATGACATTCTGATGACAGGAAAAGGTGCTGCGGAAAAGATAACAGATAAGGAAACAAAACCACTTCTTCGCAGAGTATTGCTTTTAAGGCTGACAGATGGATTGAAGCCAAAGGTTATAGTTCAGTACGAGAGGCTTCCGTTCATATACACGCTTGGAAATGTGAGGATCACCTTTGACAGAAAAATCTCATCATCGGAAAGATTTGAAGACTTTTTTTCTGAAAAACTTCCGGTGCGGCCAGTACTACCGGTAGGACAGTCGCTGTTGGAAGTAAAGTATGACGGCTTTCTCCCGGACAGCATCAAAAGCGTTATACAAAATAATACGCTTAGGTACACTTCATTTTCCAAGTACTATTTTTGCAGAAGGTATTCTCTGAATTCTAAGAGAGAAATAGCTGCATTAAATAAATAAGTTTTTGAAAAAATGACATCAAACATAAGAAAGGTACAACATGAAATTCGGAGACATTTTTAAGCACTCATTTTTACAGGGCTTTTCAGGACAGGACATCGGAACAACACAGATAATCATTGCGCTTGCAGTGACATGTATCATTTCTTTATACATTTTCTTTGTATATAGAGCTGTGACCAGAAAGACTTTTTATTCAAAAAATTTCAACATCTCATTATCAGCAGTTGCTGTGATCACAGCAGCGATAATCCTTACGATACAGTCCAGTCTTGTAGTTTCACTTGGTATGGTAGGTGCGCTTTCTATCGTTCGTTTCCGTACAGCGGTTAAGGAACCGATGGATCTCGCATTTATGTTTTGGTCGATAAGCATCGGTATCATGTGTGGAGCAGGAATGACTGAAGTGGCGATCATATCATCTTTGGTGATCACACTGATGATCGTTGTTCTTGAGTTTATTCCGGTAGGAAAAGCTCCGATGATCCTGGTTGTAAATATGGCAAACTCTGATGAAACAGAGAGCGCTCTTGAAAATGCTATAAATAACAATGCAGCTTTTTCAAAAGTAAAGTCCAGAAATATTACTGCATCCGGAACAGATGTAGTATATGAAGTCCGTACAAAGGATGAAAAAGCGCTTGCAAAGGCTGTGGCAGGAGTAGAGGGTGTATATTCATCATCAGTTCTGCAGCATGACGGAGAAGTGACATTATGAATCGCAGACGCATGGGGATAATACTGCTGTTTCTCGCAGCGTTTATCCCTCTTATTCTGATCATTTGGAAGCAGGCAGATGAATTGCAGGACACAGGATATTTTCAAACATTGTCGATCGAGCTTAATGGTCACGGAAGCGGATCTGTTATAAAGGCGTATTATGATGAAAATCATGCTTCTGATGCATGGTATTTTTTTCTGCCGTCCTGTGCGGAGCTGTCGGAGTCACCGGTTCATTTCAGTGGTGCGGATTACCTTGAAATAGAGGATATAAACGGGAATCTGCAAAATATCCCGAATGGAGGCTATCTTACAGGATTAAACAGGGATGAAACATATCTCGTCCGCTTTGTATCAGGAAGAGGAAATGTACTGGCTGATGGAAAAATAGTATATATGCAGTCGGATAATATGCCGGCAGCATTTATTTATACAGAAACAGGCAGTATGGACCATTTGAATCTCTCCAAGAAAAACGCTGAAAAGGGTGAGATGACCATATTTACAGCTGACGGGACAGTGGATTTCACCGGAGCTCTGGATATGATCCATGGTCATGGAAATACATCCTGGCGTTTGGAAAAGCGTCCGTATCAGATAAAGGTTCACAGATCAAGTTCGCTTCTCGGGATGACAAAGGCAAGAAGCTGGTTACTCATTGCAAATCTTCTGGATGTTTCAAAAGTCCGAAATATGATCGTAAATGGCATGGCGGAGGCTGAAGGACTTAGGGGCACAACAGACGCTGTAATGACAGATGTCTATTTTAACGGTGAGTATGCAGGCATGTATCAGCTTTCTGAAAAGGTTGAGATAGACGATGCGCGTCTAAATATCACTGATCTTGAGGACAAAAACCTCAGAGTCAA
>JAILMH010000045.1 GCA_024692715.1 Lachnospiraceae bacterium | reverse complement strand
GGACTTCCGGTGGCTGTAGGACTCGCTCTTGCAGCAAAGAAGGATAAGAGACCTTCAAGAGTATATGTTGCCTGTGGCGATGGAGAGTTGGCAGAAGGTTCTAACTGGGAAGGCTTCATGTCAGGTGCGATGTATAAGCTTGACAATCTCTGCTGTATCATTGACAGAAATCGTCTGCAGATCTCTGGAAATACAGAAGATGTTATGGCACTTGATGATCTCAGAGGAAAACTTGAGGCATTTAACTGGAATGTGATCGTTACAAAGGACGGAAATGATCTCGATGAGCTTCACGAAGCCTTTGAAAAAGCAAAAACAGTAAAGGGTAAACCTACCTGTATAATCGCAAATACTATAAAGGGTAAAGGCTCACCGGTCTCAGAGAATAAAGCAGGATGGCATCATCACCTTCCGAACCAGGAAGAGTATGAGCAGATAATAAAAGATCTTGAAGCAGCAAAGGAGAAAATGGCATGAATAAAATAGCGAACAGGAAAGTTATCTGTGATGTTTTGATGGAGCATGCCAAAGAAGACAAGGACATTATGGTCCTTTGCAGTGATTCAAGAGGTTCAGCTTCACTTACATCATTTTTTGAAGAGTATCCGGAACAGTCGGTTGAGGTAGGAATTGCAGAACAGGATCTTGTGGGAATCTCAGCAGGTCTTGCAAAGGCCGGAAAGAAGCCTTATGCAGCATCACCGGCAAGCTTCCTTTCAACAAGAAGCTATGAGCAGTGTAAAGTAGACTGTGCATACTCTGACACAAACGTTAAGCTTATCGGAATCTCCGGAGGAATTTCCTATGGAGCACTTGGAATGAGCCATCACTCAGCACAGGATATAGCTGCTATGTCAGCAATCCCTAATATGAGAGTATATCTTCCAAGTGACCGCCATCAGACAAAGCATCTTATTGAGGCACTTCTTAAAGATGAAAAGTGTGCATATATCCGAGTTGGAAGAAATCCGGTAGAGGATGTCTACACAGAGGATGATTGTCCGTTTGAAATGAATAAGGCAACGGTAGTTGCCGAAGGAACAGATGCTGTAGTTGTTGCATGCGGAGAAATGGTACTTTATGCAAAGGAAGCTGCAGAGCTTCTTAAAAAAGAGGGCATAAGCGTAGGCGTACTTGATATGTACTGCGTAAAGCCGCTCGACAAGGAAGCTATCGTTAAAGCTGCTAAAAATGCCAAGGTCGTTTTCACAGCAGAGGAGCATTCACCTTTTGGCGGACTTGGTTCAATGGTCGCTCAGGTGGTTTCGGCAGAGTGCCCGAGAAAGGTAGTAAATATCGCGCTTCCTGATGCACCGGTGATCACTGGTACTTCAAAAGAAGTTTATGAATATTATGGAATGGATGGCAAAGGTATTGCAGCAAAGATAAAGGAAGGGCTTAAATGAGTAAATATATTCTTGCTGTAGACCAGAGCACACAGGGTACGAAGGGACTTATTTTTGACGAAGAAGGAAAGCTAGTCTGCAGAGCGGACAGACCTCATGAGCAGATAGTCAACGAAAAGGGCTGGGTCGAGCATGATCCGATCGAGATCCTTAATAATACGATTGCCGTATGCCGTGATGTTACTGAGAAGAGCGGGATACGAAAGAGCGATATAGTTTCCTTCGGAATTTCCAATCAGCGTGAGACTTCTGTTGCATGGAATAAACAGACAGGTCGTCCTGTGTATAACGCTATTGTCTGGCAGTGTTCAAGAGCTGAGGAGATATGCGAGCGACACAGCTCAGAGGCTGAGCGGATACGCAAAGCGACCGGAATGAAGCTCTCTCCGTATTTTCCGGCCTCAAAGCTTCAGTGGATAATCGAAATTATTCCTGATGCAGAGGAACTTGCAGAGAATAATATGCTTGCTGTGGGAACCATTGACAGCTGGCTGATATTTAATCTGACAGAAGAGCATAACCATAAGACAGATTATTCAAATGCTTCAAGAACTCAGCTTTTTGATATAAATAAGCTTGAGTGGGATGCAGAGCTGGTAAAGAGCTTTAAGCTTCCAATGAGTGCAATGCCTGAGGTATGCATGAGTGATTCGGACTTTGGACATACTACACTTGGGGGCCTTTTAGATGTTCCCGTTTCTATTCACGGAGTTCTCGGAGACAGCCACGGAGCACTTTTCGGTCAGGACTGCAGACTTCCGGGTCAGCTTAAGGCGACATATGGAACAGGTTCATCTGTAATGATGAATATTGGTACACGCCCGATAATCTCAGATAAAGGAATAGTCACCAGCCTTGCATGGGGTATGAACGGCAAAGTTGAGTATTGCTTTGAAGGAAATCTGAATTATACGGGAGCTGTTTTAAGATGGCTTGAAAAGGATATCCATCTTATAGAGAGGGCTCATGAGGCTGATGAGCTGGCAGAGACAGCAAATAAAGAGGATAAGACCTATTTTGTACCGGCGTTTACAGGTCTCGGGGCACCGTATTGGGATTCGAAGGCTACGGGAATGTTTACCGGTATCACGAGAACAACCGGCAGAGCTGAGATGGCAAAGGCCTGCATCGAGTGTATCCCTTACCAGATAACTGACCTGATAGACCTTATGAGAGAAGAGTCCGGAAGGACGATCGATGTTATCAGAGCGGACGGCGGACCTACGGCTAATGGTTATATGATGCAGTTTCAGAGCGATATGTCAAAGGCAGTAGTTCAGATCCCTGAGCTGCAGGAGCTTTCGGGTATGGGAGCAGCTTATGCGGCAGGTATCGCAGTTGGTCTTTATTCACCGGATGAGATCTTCAAGCACATAAATTATACGCAGTATTCACCTAAAATGGATGCTGAAAGACAGAAAAAGCTTTACGACGGCTGGAGGGCAGCGGTCGGACAGGCTCTTCATCATTGAGAAAAGAGTGGGGACTTTTGATCGATCGATGAATAACGGGTAGGTATCGTATGCAAAAGCTGCATATGGATATAAATATTTATTAATTTATGTTTCCTAGAAAAGGAGAAGGGTTTATGAAAAAGAAAATTGTAGCGATCGTAGCAGCAATGACAATGACATTCACACTTGCAGCATGCGGAAGCAGCTCAACAGCTCCGAATGCTTCAAGTGCAGCTCCGAGCGAAGCTCCTGAAGCTGCTTCAGAAGAGGCAGCTTCTACAGAGGCAGCAGCTGAGACCACAGCAGAGACTGAGGAGACAGCATCGACTGCAGCAGCTTCAGCAGAGCTTCTTCCGGGCGGCGGTTCTAAGATAATCTATTGCATTACACCATCCACATCTAATGTATATTTCAAAACAGTACAGGATATTTCAACTTCAAAGGGTGAAGAACTTGGCTATGAGGTAAAGTGCTTCTCACATGATGATGACGCAGCAAAGCAGTCAGATCTTTTTGATCAGGCAATTGCAGATAAGGCAGCATTTATCGTATGTGATAATGCAGGCGCTGATGCTTCTGTAGAAGCTGTTCAGAGGGCAAGAGATGCAGGTATCCCTACATTCCTTGTAGACCGTGAGATCAATAAGGACGGCGTTGCAGCAGCACAGCTCGTTGCAGATAATGCACAGGGCGCAGCTGATGTTGCAGAAGCTTTCTGCGAGTCAATGGAGTATACAGGAAAGTATGCTGAGCTCCTTGGCCTTGAGTCAGATACAAACTGCCAGGTTCGTTCAGACAATTTCCATTCAGTTATCGACCAGTACACAGATATGGAAATGGTCGCACAGCAGTCAGCAAACTGGGATCAGACAGAGGCTTATGAGAAGACAGAGACTATCCTTCAGTCAAACCCTGAGATCACAGGTATCATTTGCGGAAACGATACAATGGCATGTGGTGCGGCAGCTGCTGTTAAGGATGCAGGCAGAGATGACATCAAGATCATTGGTGTTGATGGCTCTGATGATGCCGGTGCACTTATCAAGAGCGGACAGATGGTCGGCACAGCTCTTCAGCAGATCGCAATGATCACTCAGACAGCAGTAGAGGAAGGCGATGCTTATCTTAACGGCACAGCTCCGGAATCAGAGAAGCAGCTTATCCCTTGCGTAGTCATCACTGCTGACAATGTAGATAAGCTTTCAGGATTTGTTTATTCAGAATAATTGACACTTAGGCGACCTGCAGCTGCATTTTCCCTGCAGCTGCAGGTTATGTATTTTTGATCAAAGTCATTATTTGGCGCATGTCCATTGCGCAGGAAGGATTCTAATGAAAAAGAGAAATTCAGCCGGAATAGCAATTGCATTAATGCTTACTGCGTCATTGGCATCAGGCTGCGGTATTGTTACAGTTGTACCTATCGGTCAGGAAGCACAGTTCACAGGAGCGCAGACAGCGGATGTCGGACAGCAGGCATCAGATACATGGGCATCTGTAGCAGAAGAGATCGTTGGCAAGGCAGAGGAACTTTCAAGCGTTGCAGGAAACCTTGAAACAGGAAAAACATATGCAGTTAAATTCTCAGGAAAGGTATCTGAATTAAATACAGATACACCTAAGGGATATTTGAAAGTTGATGTTGATGGAGTAGATGCAGAGGTACGTGTACTTGTCGGTTCAGTAATACCTGGAACTACAGTACGTGACTGCCAGACAGTAAAGGCTTTTCAGGATTTTACCAATCAGACAGAATGGTCAGAATACGGAAGAACCTTAAATAAAAATGTTCTTTCGGATGTTATTGAAGCAGGCGGTATAGGAGAAGGTACGGTAAATAAGGATGTCGAAGTCGTTGGATGCTTTAAGACAGATTCAAGCGGAAATATCGTTGTTACACCGGTATCTGTGACAGTTAAATGATCAAAGGAGGAACCATTTATGTTTGACGATCCGAATGTAGTACTCCATTGCGAGAAGATCGATAAAATTTACCCCGGTACCAAGGCTCTTGATGGAGTTTCATTTGACGTACTTAAAGGAAAAGTAAATGTACTTATAGGTGAGAACGGTGCCGGCAAATCAACACTAATGAAAATGATAGCGGGAATTGAGCATCCGTCCGCAGGTACTATGTACATGGACGGAAAGGAGATAGTCCTTAAGGATACCAATGCGGCAAGGGAACACGGTATTGGCATCATTCATCAGGAACTCAGTTTATTTCCGAATTTAAATATTTATCAAAATATCTATATGGGCCATGAGCAGAAAAAGGGCTTTTTCTTAAATGATTCGGCTCACAGCGAAGGTGCAAAGAAGGTACTTCAGCGTCTGGAGCATGAGATGGACCCGAATACCATGGTCGGAGATCTGAGAGTAGGCCAGCAGCAGATGATCGAGATCGGGAGAAATCTTTTGCAGAATAACCTCCGGATACTCATTATGGATGAGCCTACCTCATCACTTTCCACGGCAGAGGTACAGGTACTCTTTAAGATCATGAGAGAGCTTACAGCAGCGGGGATCTCGATCGTGTATATCTCACACAGACTTGAGGAGATAATGGAGATCGGAGATCATGTAACGATACTCAGAGACGGTAAGTACGTTGCAGATGCTGATGTCAAGGATATTCAGCTTTCATGGATAGTAAAGAACATGGTAGGTACTGATAAGTCCTACAGAAGGATACCTCGTACGATAGATCTGAAAAAACAGCCTGAAATTTTAAGGGTCGAGCATCTTTCTCTTCCGAAGCGTGGCGGAGGATTTTTGGTAAACGATGTTTCGTTTGATCTTAAGAAGGGTGAGATCCTTGGTATTTATGGGCTTTTGGGAGCAGGACGTTCAGAGGTCTTTGAATGTCTCATGGGTATGCATCCTGAAAGTACAGGAAAGATATTCCTTGAAGGAAAAGAGATCAAAGCCGGAAGTATTGCGGAGCAGATAGAAAGAGGCTTTGCAATAGTTCCAGAAGACAGGCAGGCGATGGGACTTGTGCAGTCGCTTGATATCGAGCACAATCTTTCTCTTTCTGCAATCAAGGATTACAGACGCGGCGGCTTCTTTGTAGATGAAAAGAAGCAGGCTGAAAAAGTAGAAGAAGAGATAAAGGACATCCATATCAAGGTTGCGGATAAGAGCCTTCCGATCCTTTCTCTTTCAGGCGGAAACCAGCAAAAGGTAGTCATAGGTAAATGTATTTTGACCGGCCCTAAGATTCTTCTTTTGGATGAGCCATCCAGAGGTATCGACATAGGTGCGAAAACGGAAGTTTTTGATATCATTCACAAATATGCAGAGGAAGGACTTTCGATAATAGTCGTTTCCTCAGAGCTTAAAGAAATCATGGCTATTGCCGATCGCATAATGGTTCTGTCAAATGGATTAAAGACAGGGGAACTACTCGGTGAAGAGATCACAGAGGACAACCTTGTACTTGCTTCATATGCGGGACATCATACAGATAACGGGAAAAAGGAGAGTCAGAAATGAAAAGTAAGGATAACTCAAAATTAATGATGACCCTTATGAAGGGCCGTACATTTATCGTACTGGTTGTTTTGCTGATCTTTTTCAGTATTGCAAATAATAAATTTTTACAGGTCACAACCCTCACAATGCTTGCCAAGCACGTTGCCCTTTACGGTATCCTGGCAATAGGTATGACTTTTGTAATAATTACCGGAGGAATCGATCTTTCTGTAGGTTCTGTGGTTGGACTTGCGGGCATGATCGCCGGAGGAATGATACAGGAAGGTGTAACGCTTCAGTTTGCCGGAGTGACACTTTATTTCAGTGTTCCGATGATCGTTATCTTCAGTATTATACTCGGTGGTCTTGTAGGTCTGGTAAATGGCTTTATAATAACAAAGCTTGGAGTTGCGCCGTTTATAACAACACTTGGAACAATGTATATCTGCAGAGGTTTTGCAAATCTGCGTTCAGGTGGAGCTACATTTTCTTCTATTGCAGGTGAAGAAGGACTTGGAAATACAGGGTTTAAGAGTATCGGAGGTTCTATCGGAATAATCCCTGTAGGTGCGGTGATCTTTTTGATACTTGCAGTTATCGGTGCAGTGCTTCTTAAAAAGACAGCCTTTGGCTGGCATGTGCTTGCTGTCGGCGGTAATGAAAGATCTGCAAGACTTTCAGGTATAAAAGCCGATAAGGTAAAGATAATCGTTTACATCATTTCTGGTGTAATGGCAGCAATTGTCGGTCTTATCAATACCGCACAGCTTGCAGCAGCTCATCCGGCATCAGGTGATTCGTGGGAAATGAATGCCATCGCAGCAGCAGTACTTGGCGGTACATCCATGGCAGGCGGTTCAGGAACCATAGTCGGAACTATAGTAGGTGCCTTTGTAATAGGTGTTATCAATGATGGTATGACAATGTGCGGTGTTTCTGAGTTCTGGCAGAAGGTCATCCGTGGTTTCGTTATCATTGCAGCAGTCGTTATCGATCAGATGCAGAGAAACATGGAGGCTAAGATGGCTCTTCAGTCAAGAAACGAGAATAAGTAATACGAAAGGTGTCTGTAAATCTATGAAGAAAAAGGGTATAATAAACAGGAAGCTTGCGGCCGAGCTTGCCGCACTTGGACATAAAGACAGGTTTATGATAGCTGATGCAGGCATGCCGATACCTAAGGGTGTCGAGATCATTGATCTTGCCGTAGTCGGAGGGGTTCCTTCGTTCCGTCAGGTCTGTGATGCGATATTTGAGGAAGAGGGCGTTGAAGAATACTGGCTCGCAGCTGAGATCAAAGAAAAAAATCCTGAGCTTCTTTCATATATTCAGGGGAAACTCAAGGATATAAACTGCACATATGTGCCACACACAGAATTAAAAGCAATGTCTGCGGATATTAAATTTGCGGTGAGGACAGGAGAATTCAGTCCTTATCCAAATATCATATGCAGTGCTGACTGTGCATTCTGAGAAAAATCCCCCGGCGGCTGTCGGGGGTATTGTTATTATAAGGAGATTTTTATGAAGATTTTAAACTTTGGTTCACTTAACTATGATTACACTTACTCTGTAGATCATATAGTAGCGCCGGGGGAGACTCAGTCTACACATGAGATGAATACTTACTGTGGAGGAAAGGGACTTAATCAGTCCATAGCAATAGCCCGTGCCGGCGCAGAGGTCTATCACGCAGGTCAGGTGGGCGAAGATGGAGCAGATCTCATTAAGCTCATGGCTGACTCCGGAGTCAAGACAGAGCTTGTAAAGACTGTTGAGGGAAGAAGCGGACACACTATCATTCAGGTGGATAAAAATGCTGAAAACTGTATCCTTCTTTTTGGCGGTGCGAATATGTCCCAAACAAGAGAATATGTGGATGAGGTTTTAAGTCACTTTGAAAAGGGAGATATCATACTTTTACAGAACGAGATCAATGAGCTTGATTACATAATCGATCAGGCCTATGCGAAGGGATTAAAGATAGTTCTCAACCCTTCTCCTTTTAATAAAAGACTTGACAACTGCGATATGAGCAAGATCTCAGTATTTCTTATGAATGAGGTTGAAGGTTATCAGCTCACTGGAAAAGAGGCTCCGGAAGAAATACTTGAAGCTTCAGGAGAAAAATTCCCTGAGGCAGATATAGTGCTTACGTTGGGCTCTCATGGTTCAAAGTACATGACAGATGGAAAGGTTTATGATCAGTGCTGCTATAATGACGGAAAAGTAGACACAACAGCAGCGGGCGATACTTTCACAGGGTACTTCCTTGCGGGACTCATTGAGGGACTTCCGGTGGAGGAGAGAATGAAGCTTGCGGCAAAGGCTGCATCTATCGCATGTTCAAGAGCGGGCGCTGCTCCATCCATCCCGACAAGAGATGAAGTTTCGATAAAGGGATTATGATATTTGCCTAAGTTTTTAAATTTCAAGTGACTTTGTTATAAGAATAATTTATAGCAAAGAATACAAAATTTGCCGGGGGCAAGCTCAAGGGATTTGGGAGACAAAGGGCGGATTGTACTTTCTAAAATTCTTATAAATCGTTTATAAACCATCTCTAAATTGATAAAATCTAATTAAAAGGGGTGGGGCTTATGGAATACAAAAAACTACTTGTAATACTGCTTATGATAATGACTTTCTCCGGAATCCCGGTTAAAGCATGGGCAGAGCCGACGGTAAGTTTTCCTTCTGCGGACGTGGCCCGGGTAGATTCGGGGCAGGCGGATGCAGTATGGAATGTATCAGAGGTCAGTGCGAATTTAGTTTTTGCGTATTATTATAAGGACAGCGGGCGTATAGAATTGGAAGCTCAGGAAGGAAACGGGCTTATGAGCTCTGTTTCTGAAAATCTTCTCGCACGCTTTGCAGAAAACGGTATGGAAAAGCCGGATGAAACCGATATCAGATCGGTGAAGATCGGGAAAAATATCGTGACTTCAGATCTTTCTAGGCTGTTTTCGGGCTTTGCCAATATGACCTCTGTAACTTTTGAAGATGCAGACACCTTTACAAGATATGCCAGGAGCATGAGAGAGATGTTCTCAGGCTGCGGCTCGCTGACAGAGCTTGATGTCAGCAGATTTAATACAGAAAATACGGAATACATGTACAGTATGTTTGAGGGATGTTCAAAGCTTAAAAAGCTTGATCTGAAGAGCTTTAACACTTCAAAGGTCACTGATATGGCATGGATGTTTGACGGTTGTGAAAGTCTTGAAACACTTGATGTCAGCAGATTTGATACTTCAAACGTCTGTGATATGCAGTGCATGTTCGATAACTGCAGGATGCTTAAAAAGCTGGATGTGAGCAGGTTTAAGACCTCGAAGACTGTAAGCATGAAATCCATGTTTGCAAACTGCAGCTCACTTACGGGACTTGATGTCAGCGGCTTTGATACGGCCTCTGTAATGGATATGTCCGGAATGTTCAGTGATTGTGCAAAGATCACAGGACTCGACTTGAGGAAATTTGACACTACCAATGTCTATGATATGAAAAATATGTTCAATGGATGCTCGACTCTTGAAGTGCTTGATACAGGAAGCTTTAAGACTCCGAGGCTCGGGCTTGAAACCGACTATATCGTTGACAGTGGAGTACAGGGAATGTTTGCTGAGTGCAAGGAGCTTACAGACCTTGATCTTAGCGGCTTTGATACTGCCCGTGTTGAAAATATGGACTGGATGTTCTATGAATGTGATTCGCTTAAAGAGCTTGATCTGAGCAGCTTTGAAACAGGTAATCTTGTGGCAATGGAGAGCATGTTCAGTGGATGCGAAGAGCTTGAAGAGCTGAATCTTGAAAGTTTTGATACATCGCTCATTAAGAATATGAATAATGTTTTCAGTAATTGCCTGGCCCTTGAAAAGCTGGATCTTAGCGGCTTTGATCTTTCGGGAGTAGAGAAGCCTTTCAGTCTCTGGACCTGTAAATCCTTAAAGATGATAAAGGCACCGAAGAAGGCAGGCAAGGATCTGATCATTGAGCTTCCGGGGAAATTTTATGACAGATCCGGAAAAATATATGTGAATCTGGGGAAAGAAGTACCGGCCAAAACACAGCTCACAGCGGAAAAGCCGGAGACAATAATTTCTCCGAATATCGTCAGGAACAGTGGAAAGGTTTTATTTGGACTTTTGGTTTGAAAATAAAAAATAAAGATATAGCTTTGGCACTTGGGATCTCTGAGGCTACTGTTTCACTGGCTGTCAATGACAGGCCGGGAGTAAATCCGGAAACAAAGCAGAAAGTACTTGATTATATAACAAAGCGGGAACTCAGTGAATTCAATGAAAAATATGCAAAGCCTGAGAGTATTAAAGGCAGCGTCATGGTGCTTACCTATAAGAAAAATGGAAGTATCATGGAAAGAGCTGATGAGCTTCATGTGGGAGTGAAGAGGAGAGGCGGCAGAGAATATGGTTCATTTTCTGCAAGATTAAAAGAGCTCTGCAGGAGTAATGGATATAAGTGCATATTTCGAGAGTTCCTTGAAAATACTGAGACGTTTGAAAATCTTATAAAAGAGATCAAAGATAAAAATGTAAAAGGAATATACATATATGCTGCAGAAATGAGCAGACAGGATATCCTTCCCTTTACAGAACTTAATATACCGCTGGTCGTCGGGGATAATCTTTTTTACAAGGAGGGCGCTGATGCGTATCTTGTAGATAACGAAGAAGGAATAAGGCGTGCGGTAGACACTCTTGTGGACTGCGGACATTCAGACATCCTCTACATGGCGGAAAACAGCGATATTTTTAATTTCAGGGAAAGACGTGCGGCCTTTGAGGCCGAGATGGTTCTGAGAAATTGTCCGGACCCCAGAAAACGTATAATCCACCTGGGTTCTGAGGTGCAGGAGATAAGTCAGAACATGGATGCTCTTTTGGAAAAGGGGCTTAAACATGTAACGGCTTTTGTGCTTGAGAGTTCTTATGTTTCGGTGGGGGTGATCAAGTCGCTTCTTGCCCATAATATAAAGATCCCAAGGCAGATATCGCTTATTGGTTTTGATGCTCTTCCGGGTGAGGATATTCCGGGAATCGAGCTCACGCTTATAAAGGGAACCCACACTAAGAGGCATTATTCCGGGGTTCAGCATCTAATAAACAGAATAGAGCACCGTTCGGATGAGATCATGAAGGTTTATTATAAGACCAGGCTGATCGAGGGAAACAGTGTATTTGATAAAACAAAATATATTTACGTTTAATGAGAAATGACTATCATTTAAAGAAAATTTAAATGGTAGTCATTTTTTTGTATGATTTATAATACAGGTTGGCTGTAAAACCGCTGAATAAGCCGGATTTGTAGAAAAATCCTGAGGGGATTGAGAGCCTGAATCTGCGATGTTAAACTCAAAATATCAAATAAAGTTGTTACTTTTGGAGGGACATATGGCTAAAGATTACAGTCAGCTTGCTAAGGATATAGTAAAAAATGTTGGCGGAGAAACAAACGTAAAATCATTTTTTCATTGTGCTACGAGACTTAGATTTAAGGTCAATGATACAGAGAAGGTAAAGATCGATGTATTAAAGCAGCTTTCAGGTGTCATTACCGTTATAAATGCCGGAGGTCAGATACAGGTGGTCATCGGTAATCACGTTGACAGAGTTTATGATGCGGTCATTGAAAATACAGGCTTAAAGCCGGACGGAGATGTCAATGTTGAGGCAGCTGCGGCTTCAGAGGAAAAGAAGAACCCTGTAAATCTGCTGATGGAAACAGTTTCAGGAATCTTTGCTCCTGTACTTGGAGTAATGAGCGGAGCAGGTATGCTCAAAGCTCTTTTGATCCTCCTTACGACCTGTAAGGTGCTCACAGCAGATATGGGAACCTACAAGATCCTCTACGCTGCAGCAGACGGAGTTTTCACATTTATCCCGTTCTTCCTTGCATATACTTCAGGAAAGAAATTCGGCTGCAGCCCGTTTGCAGCAATGGCAGTGGCAGCAGCACTTGTCTACCCTGATATAACTGCATTAAAGTCGGCAGGCGAGGCACTTACATTTATGCAGATCCCGGTAACACTCGTTACCTATACATCATCTGTAATGCCGATAATCATTTCAGTATATGTGATGTCGAAGCTCGAAAAGCTCCTTAAAAAGGTGATTCCGGATGTATGCCGTAAATTCCTTGTTCCGATGCTTGAGCTTATGATAATAGTTCCTGCAACTTATCTTGTGATCGGTCCTGTAATGGATGGTGTAGGTAAGTTCCTTGCTTCAGGCTATACAGGACTTGTTGCCATCAATCCGGCGATCGCAGGCGGACTTCTCGGTCTTATCTGGCCGGCAGCAGTAATCTTTGGTCTCCACTGGGGATTCGTACCGATCGTTATGAATAACATTGCAACCTATGGCAGAGATACACTTTTCGTTATCACAGGACCTAACAATATGGCTCAGGCAGGTGCATGCCTCGGTGTATTCCTTAAGACAAAGGATAAAAAGCTTAAAGAGGTCGCAGGACCGGCAGCACTTTCAGCAGTACTTGCAGGAATTACAGAGCCTGCTATCTATGGCGTCACACTTCCGTATAAGAGACCGTTCTTTATTGGTGCAGTATTCTCAGGAATCGCAGGTGCCATAGTTGCAGTAGCAGGTACATCAGTTCCGGCACTCCTTGGAACATCACTTCTTACACTTCCGGGTTATATAGGTGTTGGTTTCGTAGGATTCCTTGCAGCATGTGTGATAGCATACTTTGGTGCAGCAATATGCACTTATCTTTTCGGATTTAGTGATAAGATGATTGCAGGAAATAGTGAAGATTCGAAAAAAGAGGTAAATTCAGTTGCGTAAGCTTTCTATAAACAGTAATAAATCAGGCTTTCTGGAGGATGGGAAAACGTTCTTCTGGCTGGCCGACACTATCTGGAGCGCATTCACAAATGTCCGTGAGGATGAATGGAGCTTTTACCTGAAAAAGCGCCGTCAGCAGGGCTTCAATGTACTTCAGATAGACGCGCTCCCTCAGTGGGACCGCTGCAGATCAGATATCGGAATATATCCTTTTGAAACAAAGGATGGAGTGAATTTTGATTTTTCAAAGATAAATGAGGAATACTTTGAACATGCCGCTAAATACTGCAGGATCGCAGCAGAAAACGGATTTCATCCGGCAGTAGTAGTGCTTTGGTCAAATTTTGTACCGGGCACATGGGCAAGTAAGATCTACCCGGCAGGGATCATGCCGAAGGAATTTATAAGGCCTTATGTTGAAAGGCTCTGCAAGGCACTTGAAGGTGTTGAGCCAATCTTTATAATCAGTGGTGACACAGATTTCGATACGGAAGAGACCATTGAATATTATGACGAGGCCTTAAAAGTAGTAGAAGAGATGGCTCCCGACAAGCTTAAAGGGATGCACATTAAGAGGGGCTATGACGTTATACCTGATAGATTTGTTGATCGGATCGACTTTTATCTTTATCAGTCAGGTCATAATGTTAACGGACAGGATATGGCCTGGAAACTGGCAGAAACCTTTAGGACGAAGTATCCGAAGAAGCCTGTTATAAACGGTGAACCCTGCTATGAACAGATGGGATTCAGCAGAAATATTTACGGAAGATTCGACGAAAGAGACTGCAGAAATGCAGCATGGACAAGCATTCTTGCCGGAGCTTCTGCAGGAATAACCTATGGTGCTCATGGAATATGGAACTGGATGAAGCCGGATATGCCCAAAAATCCGGTCCTTGGAGAAGGTTTTGACAGTGCGCTTCCGATATATGAAGCACTTAACTTCCCGGGAGCATGGGACTTTGGAATGCTCAAGGAGGAACTTGAAAAGCTTGACGCAGGAGAGATAACACCGGCACAGGAGCTGATCGATAAGGATACGGACAGGATCAGGGCAGGTAAAACACAGAAGGGTGACATATTGATATATGTTCCCAATACCACAAAACTCAAGCTCAGGACTGCACTTCCGGACACTTCAAGGGTGAAGGCATATGACCTTGCCGAAAGACGTACGGCGCATTTAAGCTTTGAAGTTTCTGGAAATGAGACAACAATAGAAATGCCTGTGTTCACAAAAGATATGCTGTATGTGATTAAGTAAAGATAGAGAAAAAGAGGTTGTGAAATCGTATTATTTTTCACAACCTCTTTTTACGTCCAGAATCATAGAGCTGGATTTTTCCAGGCCTTTGAATAAAACTGATTACGGTAGGCTTTGGGCGTCATGCCTACAGTTATCTTAAAAATCTGTGTGAAATGGCTCTGCGAAGAAAAACCTAAATATTCTGCAATCTCGACAAGTGAAAAGTCGCTGTAGCGCAGAAGATTAATGGCTCGTTTGATCTTTTCCTCGCGCACGTAGTCGGAAAAGGAAATCCCTACTTCTTTCTTGAAAAGACGCGAAAGATAGCTTTCTGAAAGCTTTAAGGCAGAAGCTACTTCGTTGATCGAGAGCCTGTTTTTAATATTGAAGTATATGTAGTCCAAGGCTTCGCTGATCGGCTTGGTTACAGTGAAATCCTGACGCAGAAGGTGCATCTTTTTAGTGAAATCCATGACCGCACAATCGTGCAGCTGTATAACCTCTTCTAAAGTGGTGAGATCGTCGAGCTTCAATATGTAGAAGTCTGAAAGCCTGTAACCGAGCTCTTTTTCCATACCTGCCTCGCAGCAGAAACGAGTGACCAGGGCTATAGTTATCACGAAATGATATTTTAGATTCAAAACAGGGTCTTTAGAAAGGATTCCGACGCCTTCCTCCATCTGATAGAAATGCCCTTCCTTGCAGTTTTGCTCTATAAGCTCCAACTCACCGTTTGCAACATTCTGACAAAAAAGTATTTCTTCATTTGGTTCTCTGTGAATGATCTGTTCATCATTTATATCTGTTTCTTTAAGCTGCCAGTTTTGGGTAAGCGATGCAGCACTGAAAGGTATTCTGCTATATGAATTCAGCATGGTGATATCTCCATATTTTGTTGCTTTGAATGTAATTACACTACAAAGACATAATTCTGTTAAAAGTCAGCCAATGACCGGTGGCAGTAGTATTGATTTTTGGATAAAAAACCTTAAACAGTCCTATATAATTAAATGTTTTTGAATGTTTTCAAACTTTGAAAAACATATCATGAATCTGACAAAAATGCAATCAATCTGTTAGAAAGGAAAGCGTATATGGGAGTATTATATCAATGCAATGAGAAAGGTGCTTCTGAGTAAGCTTTGATTATGGGAGGATTAAAGATGAAAAATAAACAGGTGATTGCATTGCTGATGTCAGTGCTTATGGGAGCAGGTGTTTTGACAGGATGCGGAAGTGCATCTATGGCTTCTACAGGTGCCGGTGGTTCTTATTTTTCTTCAGATGAAGAAGGTAAAGTTATAAATATTTGGACATGGAATGAAGAATTCAGAAATCGTGTGACAGACTACTATCCGGAAGTTAAGGAAACTTCAAGCGATGGTACTGTAACTACATTAAAAGATGGTACAGAGATTCATTGGACAATCAATCCTAATCAGGATGGTGTTTATCAGGATAAATTGGATGAGGCATTGAAGCAGCAGGCTTCAGCAGATCAGGACGATAAGATCGATATTTTCCTTGCTGAGACTGACTATCTGGTCAAGTATATCGATAAGGATATCGACGTGGCAATACCTCTGAAAGAGCTTGGTATTGACCCGGAAAGTGACCTTTATGATCAGTATAAGTACACAAAGGATGCAGCTTGCGATGCTGACGGTGTACAGAGAGCTACAAGCTGGCAGGGATGCCCGGGCGTATTTATCTATCGCCGTGATATTGCAAGAGAAGTTTTTGGAACAGATGATCCGGATGAAGTACATGCACTTATAGCTGATTGGGATAAATATAATGAGGCAGCAGAAAAGCTTAAAGAAGCCGGATATTATATGAATAGTTCCACGATCGATACTCAGAGAGTTTATACAAATAATACAAAAGCACCATGGGTAGAAAAGGGCTCTACAACAGTAAAAGTTGATGAAAACGTTGTAAAGTGGATCAAGGATACAAAGGAAAACCTTGATAAAGGTTATATCCATACAACTGATGGCCAGTGGGCAGATACATGGAATAAAGACCAGGGCGCTGATTCCAAGGTATTCGGATTTTTTGGCCCGGCATGGTTTGTTGATTTTACACTTACACCTAACTATGGTGAAAGCGCAGAGCCTAATTGGGGAATCTGCGAATCTCCACAGGCTTATAACTGGGGCGGTTCATTTATCGTCGGCTGCAGCGGAACTGACAATAAGGAGCATATAAAGGACATCATGCTTTCTCTTACCGGAAATAAGGATGTTCTGCTCGATATTGCTAAGGGAACAGGCGATTTCACTAATACACAGAGCGGAATGAAAGAACTTTCAGAGGATGACAGCTTTAAATCAGAATTTCTTTGCGGTCAGAACCCATATAAGATCTATGCGCCTGCAGCAGAGAATATCGTAATGGACAAGCTTTCTCCTTACGATCAGGGATGTGTTGAAGCACTTGGTAATAGCTTTGGAGATTATTTCAACGATAAGGTTGATTTCGAGAAAGCCAAGGAGAATTTTGAAACAACTATCAAAGAACGTTATCCGGATATCACAGAAGTAGTATGGCCTGAATAAAATGAATTTAACTCAGCCGAAGAAATTTTCCACCTTTGAGCGTTAATTAGGTGGTGGTTATGACAAATAATACTCAGTCGGGGTACAAGCTCCGGCTGAGTTAGATCTTTAAGGGAGAAAAGTATGGAAAATGCGCCTTTAAGAACTGAAGAAATGCCTACCGAAACACGGAAAGAGGTAAGCGTAATGAATACTAGAAAGAAGATTGACTATTCTAAATGGGGATATATCTTCATTGCTCCATTTTTTATCTGTTTTTTTATCTTCTCACTGATACCATTGGTGGATACGATCCGCTACAGTTTTTTTCAATATTACACCACAGGATTAAAGGAAGTAGGACCGAACTTTACAGGTATTTCAAACTATGTTGAACTGTTTGCTTCGGATCTTGGTAAATATACCTGGAATACATTTATTATGTGGATCATAGGCTTTGTACCGCAGATCATTATCGCGCTGATACTTGCAGCATGGTTTACGGATTGCCGTTTGAAGATTCATGGAAAGGGATTTTTCAAGGTAGTCATTTATCTTCCTAACCTTATAATGGCATCTGCATTTTCTATGTTATTCTTTACCCTCTTTTCTGAGGTTGGTCCTATCAATTCGATGATGATGCAGCTTGGATTTTTTGAGAAGCCTTTTAAGTTTCTGGCAAGTGTTGGCGGCTCGAGATCTCTTGTAGCTATTATGAATTTTTTGATGTGGTTTGGAAATACGACCATTATGCTTATGGCGGCGATCATGGGAATAAGCCCTGATATTTTTGAAGCTGCCGAGATAGATGGCTGTAATAATACGCAGAGATTTTTTAAGATCACATTACCTTTGATAAAGCCAATTCTTGCTTATTCATTGATAACATCACTTATCGGAGGTTTGCAGATGTTTGATGTACCGCAGATCTTGACTGGCGGTAAGGGAACTCCGGATCGTACAACGATGACTCTTATCATGTTCCTAAATCAGCATCTTAAGGCAAGAAACTATGGTATGGCAGGTGCTTTGTCTGTTTATCTGTTTATAGTATCAGGAATACTTTGCGCTATTGTTTATAGAATGATGAATAATGAATCTGATTATGGAGAAAAGAAATCGAAGAAGAAAGGAGAAAGATCATGAGAGAAGCAAAAAAAAGTCCGGTAAGACAGATAGTGGCTCATGCGGTATTGCTTATTTTATCGTTTTTCTGCCTGTTCTTTTTCTATATATTGATCGTAAATGCTACCCGCTCACATGTAGATCTTCAGAAAGGTTTTTCTGTTTTGCCGGGCAATGCATTATTTGATAATCTGAATTCTGTACTTAGTGATGGTACGCTGCCGGTCATTAATGGTATTGTAAACAGCCTTGTGGTCTCAACACTTTGTGCTGTTATATGTACCTATTTTTCCTCAATGACCGCTTATGGAATATATGCCTATGACTTTAAGCTTAAGAAGGCAGCGTTTACATTTATAATGGCAATTCTTGTAATGCCTACACAGGTAACGGCAATGGGATTTTTACGCTTAATAACCGGAATGGGATTGTATGATACGATCTGGCCCCTCGTGATCCCCTCTATCGCTTCCCCGGCGGTATTTTATTTCATGCATAGTTATTTAAGATCAGCACTCCCCATATCCCTTGTCGAAGCTGCCAGAATAGATGGCTGCGGAGAATTCAGGATATTTAACCGTATCGTGTTTCCCATAATGAAGCCGGCGATTGCCGTTCAGGCAATCTTTACCTTTGTGGGTTCATGGAATAACTACTTTGTTCCGGCTCTTATTTTACAGACTAAAAAGAGAATGACATTACCGATCCTGATAGCAACGCTTCGCGGTGCAGATTATATGAATTTTGATATGGGTAAGGTATATATGCTGATAGCAATTGCAATAGTGCCAATAGTTATAGTATATCTGCTGCTTTCAAGATTTATTATTGAAGGAGTTACCCTTGGTGGTGTAAAGGAGTGAGTTTGAAGTTACTGGTTTTTGATGTTGGAGGAACAGAGATCAAGTACTCTGTTATAGATGAAGAATTAAATATGAAAGAGAGCAGCTATTTCCCGACGATAAAAACTCTTGATGAGGATAAGGGAAATAAAGCTATCGTGGATAAAGACTATGTTCGTTTTCTCGATAGTCTTGTGGAAGTTTATCACAGGTTTGAAACGGATGTAGATGGAATAGCTATGAGCCTTCCGGGGTTTATTGATGTAAAAAACGGACGGCAGTGCGGAGGTGGTGCTATTCAGGGCATCATCAATCGTGATATTGCAGAAGATCTGTCGAAGCGCTGCGGATGCCCGGTGCGTATAGCTAACGATGCTAAATGTGCAGCCATGGCTGAGAAAGTATACGGAAATCTTAAAGATTGCGGAAATGCAGGGGTATTTATCATAGGTACAGGCGTTGGCGGTGGTCTTATAATCAATGGCGAAGTTCTGAATGGTGATCACTTCACGGCAGGAGAGCTGAGCTTTATCCGTATGAATGTTAACGAACCCTGGGATGACAGAGAAAATACCATGGGCGACATATGCTCCACTACAGGACTGTTAAATCTCTACAGGGCGAAAAAGCAGCTTCACAAAGATGCAGAATTAAGCGGCAGAGATTTTTTTGAAAAATATCATGAAAATGAGCCTGAGGCGATTGAGTGCTTAAAGGAGTTTTGCAATCATGTTGCGCAGGCAATTTTGAATCTGAGTTTTATCCTTGATCTTGAACGTGTGGCTGTTGGTGGTGGAATCAGCCGGCAGTCAGCTCTTATAGATGGAATTAAAAGTGAGCTTAATGATCTATGGGAGAAAACCGGGCTCGTGAATGATTCCGGAATGAAACGGGTGGAAATCGTACCATGCAAATATTTAAATGAGGCGAATCAGATCGGCGCTCTGTGCTATTATATAAAGGGAAAGTGAAAGGAGAAAATATGAAATTTCCAAAATCTTTTTTATGGGGCGGCGCAGTAGCTGCCAATCAATGTGAGGGCGCTTATCTTTCTGGAGGAAAGGGACTTTGCGTACCTGATATGCTGCTTGGAGGCAGCGCGACAAAACCGCGCACATTTTTACCGATAAATGATGAAAATGCATTTTATCCAAGTCATGAAGCTATCGACTTTTACCATCATTATAAAGAGGACATCGCTCTTTTTGCAGAGATGGGCTGGAAGGTCTTTCGTTTATCTATCAACTGGGGAAGAATTTTCCCTAACGGAGACGATAATGTGCCAAATGAAACGGGCCTGGCGTTTTATGACAGTGTTTTTGATGAATGTAAAAAATATGGCATTGAGCCGTTGGTAACACTTTGCCACTATGAGATACCCTGGGCTATCGTAACAAAGTATAATGGATTTTATTCCAGAAAGACTATCGACCTTTTCTTAAAATACGCGAAGACAGTATTTATGAGATATAAGGATAAGGTAAAATACTGGCTGACTTTTAATGAGATAAATATCCCTTGTATGGACGCCGGCGGCATTGGTGATCTGTATGGACTTGGTCTGATTGATAAAGATGATCTTAACTCTTCTGAGCCGATACTTTTGACTGATCTTAAGTCTGACAAACAGAAAACCTTTACTGCGCTGCATCATGAGTTTTTGGCTTCTGCACTAACTGTAAAGATGGGACACGAGATCAATCCCGAATTTGTCATCGGAAACATGATCGCTCACGAGACAGTTTATCCGCTTACACCGAATCCGGAAGACGTTCTGGCAACTCTTGATAGAGATAACCTTGCTAACAATTTCTGCGGTGATGTGCAGGTGAGAGGTGCTTATCCGCAGTTTATCCTGAATTATTTCGAAGAGAATGGCATCGACACTTCTTTCATCAAGGAGGGTGACGCTGAGATACTTAAAGAGGGAACTGTGGACATGTACACATTCTCTTATTATCAGTCACATTGCGTTACTGTGAAGAAAGACGCTGATAAGGTTAATGGAAACATGTCAGAAGGTGCAGCAAACCCATATCTTAAGAGCACAGAGTGGGGCTGGCAGATAGATCCTACCGGACTTTTATATACTATCCAGAGCCTTGCAGACCGTTATCCGGGAGTGCCTCTTATGGTTGTTGAAAACGGTATGGGCGCTATCGATAAGGTAGAAGAAGATGGTTCTATCCATGATGATTACCGTATCGAGTATTTCCGTGAGCATATCCGTGCAATGCGTGAGGCGGTAAGACGCAAACTTCCGCTTATCGGCTATACCACATGGGGACCGATAGATCTGGTATCAGCGGGAACCGGTGAATACAGAAAGCGCTATGGTTTTATATATGTTGACAGACATGATGATGGAACCGGAGATTTTTCCAGAAGAAGAAAGGATTCATTTTTCTGGTATCAGAATTTGATACGCACACAGGGAGAGGAATTATAAGTTTCTGATCCGATGATCATAAAAAGCAGAAAGCCCTGACGGTTGGTAAGGCCGTCGGGGCTTTCTAAGATTTATATATGGAGTAAAATCTTTCAAATATTATCAGGCGATAAGAGCTTCTATCTCTTCGCCGCTCATAGTCTCTCGCTCGAGCAGTGCTTCTGCGAGAGCTTCTACCTTGCTGTATTCCTCTCGAAGGAGTTTTACAGTATCGTTATAAAGCTCTGTAGACATTTCAGAAATCTTTTTAACTGTTGAAGCACCGTCTATCATACGATTATTCTGAAGGAGCGAAAGGTCGACAAGACCAAATTCCTTATCAAATCCATAGCGTTCAATATATTGAGAAATTATATTTGTTGCCTGGGTGATGTCATTGCTGGCGCCGGTAGTAACTTCGGTAAACTTTATCTCCTCGCTGGCGCGGCCTGCGTATGCGATCATTACCTGCTGCTTAAGAGAAAGCTCGGTTTCAAATACTGTATTTCGCTCTTCCTGGAAAACAGCACCGCCAACGCCGGAAGTTGTTCCGACAATGCTTGCACGGGCGATAGGATTGCCGGTGAGGTAAGTCATTACTGCGTGACCGGCCTCATGATATGCAACCACTTCTCTGTCGTGTGTCCTCTTTGACTTTTCCTTTGAGCGGTTTCCCTTGAAAACTTTTTTATCAATTGCCTCTTCAAGGCAGTCCATATCAATAAAGTCCTTGTTGGACATGATCGCGATGATTTTTGCTTCGTTGCAGGCTGCCGCTATATCTGCACCTGTAAAGCCTGCTGTCTCCTTACTGATGTTTTCATAAGAAACATCCTCGCCTAAAGGAGCATCCTTAAGGTACATGCGGAACATCTTTTCACGTACTGTCCAGTCGCGAGGCGGAGCTACAGTCACCTGACGGTCAAAACGTCCGGGACGGATGAAAGCCCGGTCGAGCTTTTCGGCATTGTTTGTTGCTGCGATCACGAAGACACCTTCGCGTCCGTCGAAACCATCCATGCAGGTAAGAAACTCATTGATAGTCTTGTCATCTTCTGAGTTACGTCCCTGGGCATTTCTGTTTCCGCCGATAGCGTCAATTTCATCTATAAAGACTACGCATGGGGCTTTTTTCTTGGCCTCTGCGAAAAGCTGTCTGATTCGTTTTGCACCTACACCTACATACATTTCAGCAAATGAGCTTGCACTTGCATAAAGGAAAGGAACAGAAGCTTCGCCTGCTATTGCCTTTGCGATCAGGGTCTTACCTGTTCCGGGAGGGCCCTGAAGCAGTATTCCCTTCGGCGCCTTTGCACCCATACGACGTCCCTTTTCAGGATTTTTGATAAGCTCAGTGATAAAACGGATATCCTCAATGACCTCATCCTGACCGATGATGTCGTTGAATTTAACATTACTTGTGCTTTCGTGATTAGTATTTTCCTTGTTGGCAACTGCTGCGTTAGAAGATGAAGAAGCAGCAACTCCGCCGTTGTTTTTCATGAAAAGACGTGCGATGATCGCCATTCCGCCTAGAATGAAAACTACAACGAGTATATTTGCGAAGGCCATGTGATTGATGCTGGAATTAACTTTTACGTTGATCCCCTTTTCAAGCATATCCTTCTTAAAATCATCATAATCCGGATAAGTAGTACTATAGTAAACATTAGAATCCTTGCCGGTGGTGAAAGTCATTGTGTTTTCACCTTCGGTATAGATGATATTTGCGACTTCGCCTTTATCGACCATTGACTGAAATTCTGTATAAGACACACTGTTTACAGAGGAAGCAGCCTGAGCCGTACTTGTACTTGATGCACCAACCAGAGCGATTATTACAAAAACAACAGCAAGTACAATAACGGAAATAAGATTCTTGTTGATCGGTTTATCGTTCACGTATTCCTCCTATAAGTGATGATATCTTCAAAATGAAGTCAAAACTGTAATTTACAACGTTCTTCGGAATACAGTATACAGCCGCAGGATGATGATTGAAATTATACAAATCTAAATTAAAGTAAAAAGAAAATTAAAGTGTATCTCTAGCAAGTACAAGGCTTTCGGGTGTTTTGAGACTAAAACAATTAGTGAAAACTAACGATAAAATTGATTAAAATCATGTTTTGATATACAAAATCAATATAAAAATATACTGATTTTATGACTGAATAGTTGAAAATCACTAAGAGGAAAACTATAATGAATGTATAAAAGTAGAGTGAAGGTAATAATGCTGAATTGTTCACAAATCCGAAACTGGAGGGTAGGAATTGTGATCACGCGTGCGATTCGACATTTTACGTCATAACTACGGTAGGAGTATCTATAAGTTGCAGCAGTTGATCGAAGCAAAGAGGCTTCGGCTGGTTAGTGAAAGGGGGAAGTAAGATATGCTTAGCTTTTTCATTTGTTTACTTATTCTGATCGGCGGCTATTTTACCTATGGCAAATTTGTTGAGAGTACGTTTGGTCCTGATGACAGAGAGACTCCGGCAGTTGCTATCAACGATGGTGTTGACTATGTGGTAATGCCGCAGTGGAAGCTGTTCCTTGTACAGCTTTTGAACATCGCAGGTCTTGGACCTATCTTTGGTGCTCTTACAGGTGCTGAGTGGGGACCTGTAGTATTTCTTTGGATAACCTTTGGTACTATTTTTGCAGGAGCAGTACACGACTATTTCTCAGGAATGCTTTCAGAGAGAAATAATGGTGCATCTATTGCAGAAGTAACAGGTAAGTATCTTGGAAGTACAATGAAGAATATAATGCGTGTATTCTCAGTTGTTCTCTTGGTAATGGTTGGTACAGTATTCGCAGTAGGACCTGCAGGTCTTCTTGTTGTCCTTCTTAAGAACAGCGGTGCATCAGGTCTTCTGATAAGCGCACCATTCTGGCTTGCAATAATCATTGCATATTATTTCATCGCAACATTTATTTCGATCGATAAGATCATCGGTCGTGTTTATCCGGTATTTGGAATCTGTCTCATCATAATGGCGATCGGTGTTGCCTTTGGTACTATAACAGGTGGATACCATGTTCCGGAGCTTTGGAGCAATTTCAGAAACATGCATCCAAACGGAACACCTATCTGGTCATTTATGTTTATCACAGTAGCCTGTGGTGCGATCTCAGGTTTCCATTCAACCCAGTCACCTTTGATGGCACGCTGCATGAAGAGTGAGAAACAGGGACACTTCGTATTCTACGGAGCAATGGTTGCTGAAGGTGTCATCGCTCTTGTATGGGCAGCAGCAGGCTGTGCGATTTACGGCGGACAGGCTCTTGTTGAAGCCGGCGGCGGAAATTCTACAACAGTTTATGATATCTGTACAAAGACGATGGGATCGATCGGTGTATTCCTTGCAATGCTCGGTGTTGTTGCCTGCCCTATCACATCAGGTGATACAGCGTTCCGTTCAGCAAGACTTACAATTGCTGACTGGTTCAAGATCGACCAGGATAAGGCTTCAAACAGACTGAAGCTCTGCGTTCCGCTTCTCGGAGTTGGTGCAGTCCTCGGTTTCGGTAATACTTTAGGGTTCATTGATTACTCTATCATCTGGAGATATTTCAGCTGGACGAATCAGACACTTGCAATGATAGTTCTCTGGTCAGCTTCAATGTATCTCTTTGTTGAGAAGAGAAATTACTGGATCACAGTTGTTCCGGCAACATTCATGAGTGCAGTATCAATTACATACTTCTCAATGGCTCCTGAGTGCCTCGGACTTATTCCGTTCTTTAAGAACAATACATCAGTTGCCTATCCGCTTGGTATCCTTGCAGCGATCCTTTTCCTCGGATTGTTCATGAAAGCTACCAGACAGCATAAGGAAACACCTAAAGCACATAGCTAAAAGAAATATGACTCAGCCGGAGTTCATGCTTCGGCTGAGTTTTATAATTTACCTGAAAAGAGGATACTGACATGATAATAAAACCTCGCCCGTTGGGCTCTTCAAGACTGGAAAACAACGAACTTTCAGAAGATAAAAGAAACTGCATAAAGATCGGACCCTGTGGACTTGGTGAAAAAGCCATATACCTTAACAGCTTTTATCTTGACCGCATATACTATGCCGAGTATTCAAAGATAGACAGGATATTTAAGCGTGTCGCAATGAGTAAAGGCGGATTTACAGGAAAGGGCATATTTGGTTCAATTCCTTATCTGGTGGTGCTTTTTAAGGATGGAACAGAAAAGATCTGTAACTTTAAGTATGAATTTCAGGTGGACCAGATCCTGGAACAGGTACATGAGGCTTTCCCGAATATACCGATACATTCAAGGGATGCGGAAAGAAGGCTCGCAGCTGCGGCAGCGGCTGAGGAGGCAAGGTATCTTAAGGAGCTCTCACCGGAAGCAGAAAAGTCTGTTGCGGCTTTAAGAGAAGCTAAAAAAACGCTGGAAAATAACAGAGCTTTAAGCAATCAGCTCGCATTTGATGCAAAGCAAAAGAGGACTTTGGATAGTATAAATCCGACCTATCGTTACCTGGCTGTGATAGTATTTACAGCTGCTGTTGTGTGTGCTCTCTGGGGGCTTAAAACAGTTGCGGAGCAGGGCCTCAGGACAGGCGGAGTATATGTGCTCCTGGGTTTTGCATTTATATTTTTTATTATTTCATCAAGGGTACTTCCGAGTGGACGAAGTAATAAAAAATATGGGGATGAATGTTATAGGAGATCTCTTGAAGAGATGGAGAAAGTTCTTTCAGAAAATACTGATTACCCGCTTCCTGCGGTATATGCGCACCCGATCGTCATAGACCGGATGATACGAGTTATCCGGGAAGGCAGGACAAAAAGTATCGGAGGTGCTATGGAGCTTGTAAAGGCTGATCTTAAAGCGCTTAACCCGAACGTCACCGTGACGCAGAAGGAATATGATGAAGTAGTTGTTGTAAAACCGCTCTTCACTGTGAATAATTACGCATAAGCTTTTAAGGCCGTATCCGCAAGGGTGTGGCCTTTTTTTAATGCATTGACAATGTTTATTGCAGGTGCTCTTGTTCTGGCCGATAAATATAAAAAGGTATGAACTTTCTGAGGGGGAAGAGCATATGAGAAAAAAGTACAGAACAGCAGCGCTTTTAATGACTTTCGTATTGACGATGACACAGATGCAGGTATTTGCAGATGAGGTGGATCCTGTCGAAGATGATGACTTTTATTCAGAGGACTTTATCAGTGAATATACCCAATATGGGCATTATTCCGCAAGTGATGCGGTACTTAATTCTAAAGGGGATCAGAATATAGAAACTGTGGAAGAACTGCCTGCTTCGTGGAATTCAAAGGAATATATGACGGAGATAAAGGATCAGGGATGGTCCTTTTTAGCATGGGATTTTGCAGCGGTTGCGGCGATGGAAACCAATATAAATAAAAAGTATGGAGAAGATGCAGAGCTTTCTGAAAAACTCATGGCATACGGGAGATATAGTCAGGATTATGATCCGAAGGAGCATCTTTTTGGAGAGGACAGAGCAAACGAAATATATGCTGATGTGTTTGCAGACGGAGATGTAATTGATGGCAGTGAATATGGATACTTAAATATTGCAGGAAACAACTATACTGCATCGGGAATTGCTGCTGCGTGGATGGGTCCCTGCTGCGGAAATGATTTTTATTATCTTGATTCAGAGCAGGAGAGGTCTGAGGCGATCACCGAGATGTATAGCGGTCTGGAAAAGACACCTAATATTTCAGATGACGGCGCGGATGAATATCATGTCAATAAAATCGAATATCTTGAAAATCCCGGAAGTAATAAGACTATGCTTAAGAGCCTGTTGATGGAGTACGGTGGTGGGACGATCGCGTTTTATATGAGGAAAAATACCGCCTGTATCTATGAAGCGGAGGATATAGCTTCTAATGTTGAAATGGAGATCATAGGATGGGATGATGATTTCCCGAAAGAAAGCTTCACCTATAACGAGGATGGAGAAGACATCACGCCGCAGAATAACGGTGCATGGATGCTGAAGGGAAGCTTTGGCACAGATAATGGAGACAATGGTATTTATTATCTTTCATATGAAGACGCTTCTATAGGCGAAGAGGGAGATTCTATCGCAGTATTTTATGATATGTTGAAAAGTGGTGATTCGAAATTTTATGACCATAATTATCAGTATGATTTTTCGGATAAGCTGGTGACTTCAGATGAATTGCAGGGAGCGGAGAATACTTTTACTATATTGGATACGAAAACAGGCTATGAAGAGTTGAAAGCTGTAGGCGTGCTTATCATGGATGAAGACACGGAGGTAAGGATATCACTTTATCTGAATTCAAATGATTATGAGCCGACCAGCGGCGAGCTTATCACGGAAAAGTCATTCAGAAGTTCCCTTGCGGGATATTATACGGTTCCGCTTGACGGGGTATATGTGGCAGAAGAATTTGATACGGTGACGGTCGTTGTGGAATATTACGGCGGTGTGGTTCCTTTCAGACGTTCGTATAAGGAAGATGAAGCCGGGGCCGGATATATTTACTGCGATACAGAAGACGGCACAGACATATATGATCTTGGCTGCTTTGATGTGAATAATTCCGTTGCTGCGTATGAGTCTATGGTGCTTAAGGACGGGCAGTGGATGGCTTATTGCGATGCAGTTTCTGATGCAAGTGAAAATCCGGCGTTTACAGTTAAGCTCTTTACAAATAATACAGAGCTTAAGGGGACGGGAGTCGTATTAGACGATGATAACAGTATTTTGATATATGACGAGATAGTGCCGAATAAAAAGGGAAAAGCAACTCTGTCGGGAAATTTCTCATTTGTCTATTGCGGAGAAAAACCGACTCCCGGAAAAGAGGCTTCAGTTTATTACAGAGATTATTATTATTTTGATAAGGAGGATTATAAGCTTTCCTACAAGAAGACCAGGCATGCCGGTGAGGCAGTTGTGATAGTTAAGTTTAAGAAAGAAACACCTGCATATCGTATGGGGATAAAAAAGCTTGAGATAACTTTTGCGATAGAGCCTAAGTTGATGACAGAGAAAAATACGGATATTGAGCTTAATTTTGCCGAGACAAAGGTCACGAGTATATATGATGACGATGAATGTGTAAAGATAGGCAGAAGAAATTACAGCGTAGATAAGGAAAAGAAAGAGATAGTTTTTAAGAAAGATTACCTTGGAACGGTTTCTTTTAACAGCTCAAAATAGGGCTGAATTATGCAAATTCTGTGACTTCACAGTGATCACGGCATGTTATAAAATATTTGACAAGAGGAAAATATATGATCACATGTGTAATAGACCGTAAAAATAACAGACCTGTTTATATTCAGATTTATGAGCAGTTAAAAGATGCGATAGAGTCAGGAGAACTCAGCACAGATGTGAAGCTTCCGTCCAAGAGGAGCTTTGCAGAGCAAAATGGTGTAAGTGTCATAACAGTAGAAAATGCCTATGGTCAGCTGTTGGCAGAAGGGTATATACGCTCGGTTGTAAAGAAGGGATATTTTGTAGAAAAGGTAGAGAAGAGAAGTTTTTCGGAGAGAGACAGACTCAAGGTAGAGCATCCGCTTGAAGAGGCTCAGCCTAAACCTTCTAATACAAACTTTCCCTTCGCAACCTGGGCGCGGATACTAAGAGATGAGCTTTCAAATGATCAGGACAGGCTTTTGACCAGACCTCCATTTGAAGGGGTTTATAAACTTCGTCTTGCGATTTCGAACTATCTAAGAGAGTACAGAAATATAACAGCATATCCGGAGCAGATAATCATAGGAGCCGGAACAGAGTATTTATATATGCTGATAAGGATACTTTTTGATAAAGATCTTGTGTTTGGACTTGAAAAT
This sequence comes from Lachnospiraceae bacterium, assembly GCA_024692715.1. GTDB lineage: Bacteria > Bacillota > Clostridia > Lachnospirales > Lachnospiraceae > NK4A144. The sequence continues at coordinate 20,511 of JAILMH010000045.1, read as the reverse complement.
CCGGGATATTCAAGGATCGCGGATATTTATTCCCAGTATCATATAAAATGTGAGCATATTCCGGTATTAGAAGACGGAATCGATCTTGAGTATTTAGGCTCGCATAAAATAGATGTGGTGCATATTTCGCCCTCGCATCACTTCCCGACAGGAGTAGTTACTTCCATCGGAAAAAGATATGAGCTTTTGAAGTGGGCAGCGGAGGAGAAAGACAGATTTATCATAGAAGATGATTACGACAGCGAGTTTCGCCTTGCAGGTAAGCCGGTGCCGTCACTTTACAGCATTGACAATTCCGGGAAGGTTATCTATATGAATACCTTTAGTAAGAGCCTTGCGTCGACTATCCGTATAAGCTATATGGTTCTTCCTGAGGAGTTGTTAAGGAAGACCAGGGATAAGATGCAGCTCTTTACCTGCCCGGTCTCCACCTTTGAGCAGTATACTCTCGCGAGATTTATAAGTGAAGGGCATTTTGAAAAGTACATAAACCGGATGCGCAGAAGCTATAAGAAAAAGAAAGAGGAGCTGATGGAAAAGATACGTCAGCATAGGATATTTGATGGCTGCGAGATCAGTGGTGAGAACTCAGGCTTACATTGTGTGGTGAAATTTGATACAAAGCTTTCGGATAATGACCTTTTAGAAGAAGTGAAAAAAATAGGGATAGAATCGAAAAAAATCAGTGATTATTATTTCAAGAACCCAGGAGAATTGCATACACTGATATTGTATTATTAAAAGTACGTTATACAAGGCTAACGAAAAAGTTGTTGCACGCTAACTAAAAATGTTGTATCATGCTAACTGTCAGGAAAGTTAGAATAAGCTAACGATACCTATAAAGAACGTTGCAGAGGCAACGAAAATCTTTTGACTCAATACTATAATAAACCGGTACTGAAGCAGGTTTATCGTTCAGAGATCCTGAATGAGAAAGGATGGTAACAAATGAGTTCATATCTTGAGATCGAGAAGGTTATTGGCAGAGAGATCATCGATTCACGAGGCAATCCTACAGTTGAAGTTGAGGTAACTCTCAGCGATGGTACAGTAGGAAGAGGTGCTTCACCAAGTGGTGCATCAACAGGTGAGTTCGAGGCACTTGAGCTTCGTGATGGCGATAAGAGCAAATTCGGAGGTAAGGGCGTTTCTAAGGCAGTTGCAAACGTAAATGACCTTATTGCTCCGGCTCTTGTTGGTGTTGAGGCTTCTGATATTTATAAAATTGACAAGATCATGTTTGATCTTGATGGAACAAAGGATAAGAGCAAGCTTGGCGCAAATGCTATCCTTGCAGTATCTATCGCATGCTGTCAGGCAGCTGCAAAGTCTGAGGATATCTCACTCTTTAAGTTCTTCGGCGGCGTAAATGCAAATCATCTTCCTGTTCCTATGATGAACATCCTCAACGGTGGTGCTCATGCAACAAACTCTGTTGATACACAGGAGTTCATGATCATGCCTGTTGGCTTTGATTCATTTAAGGATGCACTTAGAGCTTCTACAGAAGTATTCCATGCACTTCAGAAGCTTCTTAAGGACGAGGGCAAGACAACAGCAGTAGGTGATGAGGGTGGTTTCGCTCCTGATCTTGCTTCTGATGAAGATACTATCGAGCACATTCTCAAAGCTGTTGAGAATGCAGGCTATAAGCCTGGCGAGGACTTTGTTCTTGCTATGGATGCTGCTTCTTCTGAGTGGAAGAGCGAAAAGGGCAAGGGCTTCTATCATCAGCCTAAGTCAGGTAAGGACTTCACATCAGATGAGCTTATCGCTCACTGGGAGTCACTTATCGATAAGTATCCTATCTGGTCTATCGAGGACGGTCTCGATGAGGAAGACTGGGAAGGCTGGCAGAAGATGACAGAGAAGATCGGACACAAGTGCCAGCTTGTTGGTGATGATCTCTTCGTTACAAATACAGAGCGTCTCAGCAAGGGTATCGAGCTTGGCGCAGGAAATGCTATCCTTATCAAGCTTAACCAGATCGGTTCTGTATCTGAGACACTTGATGCTATCAAGATGGCTCACAAGGCTAATATGGTAGCAATCGTTTCACATCGTTCAGGTGAGACAGAGGATACAACTATCGCTGATCTTGCTGTAGGTCTTAACGCTGACCAGATCAAGACAGGTGCTCCTTCAAGATCTGAGCGTGTAGCTAAGTACAATCAGCTTCTCCGTATCGAGGAAGAGCTTGGCGACAGCGCAGTATTTGCAGGCAAGAAGGCTTTCATCAGAAAGTAATATAAAAACAAGAATACAAATTTACAGACACCGCAAATGGTTTGGACCGTTTGCGGTGTTTTTTTGTATTGCATCTTAAAAGAAAAAATATATATGCCGAGAACTTATATGTGAAAAATGCATTTCGTACTATTTGAAACTACAGTTCGTCAGGAACTGCACATTAAAAGTCTTAAATGTGTTATTTTATTCCGAGAGAATTGGCAGTTTGTATAGGAATTGATAGAGAAAGTGATGATATGGGAAAATTAATAACAGTATTAAGTGGAGCAATGATCTGTGTGTTATTGACAGCATGTGGAACAAATGAAAGTAACGTGGAAAAGAAAATAAAAGATAAGGGATATGATGCAACAGTTTATAAAGATGGGGATATAAGAGCCAGTGATGGGACATATTCTTACTACTATGAGAAAAAGAAGTTCCTTTTTATAAATAAAGGCTATATATTTGATCATGTGGAAGGTGAAATAGAAGAGAAGTCTGTAAGGGAAGATACTGATAATAAGCCTGCAAAATTCATCATGTGTAATGATGGAGATGGTTCCGTAGACATTTATCTGACTTTTAATGAATATTTCGGCGGTAAGGATGATGATTATGAAGAAAATGAATATCATATTCCACTAAAAGGTGGCTTCGGTGAGGATGATCTGCAGACTACAGCTGTTGCAGATTTTGAGAGAGAATATTATATACTTACGAAATACTATATTTCAGGTGATGAGCTTGAGGATGTATATGATAGAGGATTGGAAATTTTGGAAAATTTGAATAAATAAAACAGAAGAGGCTGCGTTATATTGGCAGCCTCTTTTAAATTATATGAACTTTGCTATTATAACAAAAGTCAAAATAGAAAATGCTATGAAACCTATACCTGCGATCATGAATATCTTTGAGCGCTTGAAGTATAATTCAGAATTTGAATAGAATTCATGCGGCTTAGAAGGATTGTAGTGTATTACCACAGCAACCGGAGACTCTCCGCGTTTGGTGCGGCTGATATTTTCTTCTCGCACATAGTGCTGACCGTTTACGTCATATTCAAAAACAGGATACCAGCCTGTGGCACCGGAACTGTGGGTGGAAACATGATGATTCCACTTGGTCAGAGTTCCGTTGGTGGTAGATGTATATATCTCCATTTTTTTCAAAATATTATTTTTGGAAACATTGGAGACTATTGTAAGAATTATCCCGAGCAGCAGATATATGAGTGGCATGAATATCAATATAAATTCTGGTGAATCTGAGTACATAATTAATTTTCCTTCTGAACTATTTTACCGTCTACAACTTCAAGCTCACCTAAGTTAGCGAGAATCTGTTCTCTGAAATCAATCTCTTCCTTGTCCTGAAAACCGATGAAGAACTTTTCCTCGATAGCATCTCTATTAAAGAAAAGCATGTTTTTGGCATCAGTCAAGCCCTCAGGGTATGTACATCCTACATAGTCAAAGATTTCGTCAGAGCCGGCTCTGCAAATGATGCGTCCTGTGATCATGAGTTTCTTTGTGCCTTCTTTTAATCTAACTATTGAACCGATTGGTAATAAATCCTTATACATATAAAACTCCTTTACAATAAATTATTAATCAAAAAGATCAGACCAGTCAACGGAAATATCGACTTCGCCACCGACTACAAGACCGAGACCTAAGTCAAGATTAAGACCGTCGGTTGTAACAGAACCGCCTGCTTTTGCGCCGGCACCGAATGCATCGCCTTCGACTGTGGCATCAATTTTGAGTCCGCCAATGGTAAATCCACCGGAAACCTCACCTTTAGCAACATAAGCTTCTGCACCTGCTTCAGCCTTTACACCTATTTCGGTGGTTTTCTTTCCGTCCTTTTCTTTCTCGATAACACCTGCACCGGCTGATACAGATGCTTCTGCGGTGAGTAGATCTCCGTCAGCTTTAGCATGTGCATTGTATTCTTCGGTACCAAGACGTCCACTTGCTTCTCCGCTCAGGACACTTCCGCCAACTTTTGCTTCGGCAAGAAGACCCGGACGTAATTTTCCGTCTTCAAATATTGAAGCGTTGAGTTCTCCGCTTGCAGAAACTTTACCAAGAGTTGCTTCCAAATTTCCTCCTGCGTACTTGCCTTCGCGTCCTAGAGAAGCTTTTGCAAGATAACCATCGAATGAAGCTTTTGACCAAGGCTTGAATTCTGCGCTATATCCAAGGAGATCGTATCCGCCAAATCCACCAAGGAAAGAGCCTGAATATTTTGTATATTCAGATTTGTGGCTTTTACTCAACCAGTCAAGTATACCACCGCTGTTAGCAGTTGTCATAGAATTACTGATATGTTTGTCGGTACGTTCGTAGATATTTGCAATATCAGTAAGAGCTTTGCCAAGCTGTTTCATGGTGTCACTGTTGCTTTCGAGTTCTTTTATAACGCCTGATAAAGCTGCCTGAAGCATAGCTTGCGAGCAGTCATGTATGGCGAGCGCTTTGCTTATAGTGTTTATGGTGCCGGAAATCTGTAAAAGCTCTTTACCTAAATTGTTTTCTGTAAGAGCTGACATTCTGGCATTTGAAGCTACTATAGAGTATTTAGACATTTATCCTCCGTCCTCGTTTTTATTTGTAAGTCAAGGAAGAAGCATTTGACTTCGTGGCTATCCTATCATAAATGCAGAAAAAATAGGGAGTATCCTGACGAATGGTATGCTTAAATGGGATGAAATGCATATTATCCGATCAATTTTCTCATTTTCTTTATTTGCCAGTAGCACTCAATGCTGATAGAATATACCGTGAGTTATTGCGGAGAGGAAAATTAAAATATGAGTTTGCCTAAAATTTCGGTGATTTCAATCATATATCAGGTAGCTCCTTATGTGGAGAAATGCATTCAGAGCCTTTGTGCACAGACTTATGAGAATCTTGAGATAGTTCTCGTAGTAGGGACAGACGCAGACGGAAAGGATGACGGATGCCTTGCAATAGCAGAGCGATATGCTGAAAATGACGAGAGGATAAAGGTCGTGCAGATTCTGGCAGCGGGCACAGGAGATGCGAGAAACCTTGGACTTGCAGCGGCTGAAGGAGAATATATCGGCTGGGTAGACGGTGATGACTGGGCGGAGCCGGATATGTTTGAGAAGCTCTATGATGCTATAAATTACAGCGGAGCAGATATCGCAGTCTGTGGAAAGATTGCGGAATATCCGGACAGAAGCGTTCCGGATGAGCAGCGTTCAATGAGAAATCTCACAGGCCGTGATGCCTGTAAAATGATCCTTGATGGCTCGGGCTTTTTCTTCCATTGTTGGGATAAGCTTTTTAAGGCTTCTCTTTTTGAAGGAAATCCTTTTCCGACAAAGGGACAGCTTGAGGACCGCTATGTGATAGGCAGGATCCTTACAAATGTGGACAGTGTTGTCTATACGACTACTCCTCTGTATCATTTCAGAAGAAGAAATGACAGTATTTCCCATACAGCAGTAAGTGCGGAGGAGAATACCAAAGCGGATGAAGCATTTTGTGAGATAGTTTCAGAACGTTATCCGGAGCTGAAGCCTTACTGTGAAGTATTTCTTACATATGATCATATAACCTGTATTCAGGTACAGCTTTTGAATGATACTTACAGTAAAAAGAATGCTGAGAAACATATTAAATATGTAAGAAAGCATGCGAGAAGTGTCCTTGAAGGGGATATTGCAAATCGCAATACAAAGATTAAAATACGAATCGTGCAGGCATATCCTGCTGCACTTAAATTGATTACGAGAAAGCAGTAATTGAGATGAGATCAGAACTTTTTAAGAATAAGAAAATATTGTTTGTGTGTCGTGAGACATATTCCAAACCATTATGGTTCCTTGCGAGAGAACTTAAAAAAGATAATGAAGTCGCAGCCTTTTTTATCATGTCTTCAGAGAGTAAGTTCAAAAAATGCTATTACAATGAGCATACTATCTATGAATTCAGAGAGAAGCTTCCTGATGTGAAGCTCTATGATGTCGGTGATATCTGCGACGAATTCGTGGAAGGCTTCAAGCGTTCCAAGGCACCGGCTGATATAGAATTTCTTAAAGAAATAGAGAGAGATTACAGTCATTACAAGACTCTTGGGCTTCAGCTCATGAGCTCTCAGGAAAATACAAAGCATTATCATTATCGTGAGTACTGGTCAGTTACAAGTGATGAGGAGAATCAGTACTGGCTTGAGCTTAATTATAAAAATATCTTCCATATCTTAGATGATTTTAAGCCGGATGTGATCCTTGATCTTGATAATGCTGAGCTTCAGAGAACTATCCTCGTAGAAGTGGCTTATAAGAGAAATATTCCTTATATCACGGTTGAGTATGGAAAATTCGGATATTATAAGTTTCCAAGTTTTCAGAATGCATATGGTATCGATCCATATTTTAAGAAAATATACGAAGAAAAGCTTAATGAGAGCGATGAGTCTATGCAGGCTTCGATCGACTATATTAAGGACTTCAGAGAGAAATCAAGCATCATGAATCCTATGTATAAGGGTACGGCGACTCTGCAGTATGAAAGAGATTCATGGAGCTGGATCTTTAGGCTTATGCATGGCAAGTGGAACTATTTCTGGAATCAGGATTTTACAGCGGGTAATCTTAAGCTTAAAAAGAAGAGCCATATGCTCTATGCAAAGACATGGCCATATCTTAAGTATTACTGGAATGTTTACATGCGTAAGCGTAAATTCCTTGTGCCGAATAATGTATTTGAGCCGCCTGTAGAGGGTGAAGACTATGTTTATATGCCGCTTCATCTGATACCGGAGTCAACTGTTTTCGTAAAGGGACCTTTCTATGTGGATGAGCTTAATCTCATAGAGCAGGTGTCAAAGGCACTTCCTGTCGGCTGGAAACTCTATGTGAAAGAGCATCAGTCGATGCTTGGAGAACGTGACCCTGAGTTTTATAAAAAAGCCGCAGAGATCGCAAATGTGCGTGTTGTTCAGGTGAATTATTATAAAGATCCGAAGCCTTGGATCACTAATTGTAAAGGTGTTGCGACTATCACAGGAACAGGTGCGTATGAAGCAGCACTTTTAGGAAAACGTTCAATAGTATTTGGAGATGTTCCATTTTCTCTTATGGATGGAGTAACAAGGATACGCTCTTATGAAGATCTTCCGGAGGTCATAAGAGAGTTTGGAAAGCCTATTGAAAATACTCATTCATGTGCAGCCTATCTTGAAGCTGTTAAAGAAGCGGGCTCTGAGGTCAAGATAAATGAGCTTATGAATGGCGCGGAAGAGATATTTGCAGGGCGGGCCAAGGAAGATGCTGAGTTTGATGGAATGCTTGAAGAGCTTCTTAAATTTTATGAGAAAGGCTACCAGCGTTGGCTGGATGGTGGCGTAAGATGATAAATGTAATAGAAAAAAGACTTGCAGAGGGTAAATTCGTACTGATCGCAGAGATCGGTGTAAACTACTATGACATTGCGGCAGAGCGTGGAATTTCAAATATGGATGCGGCAAAGCTCATGGTCAAAGAAGCTGCTGAAGCAGGAATCCATGCGGCAAAGTTCCAGACCTATAAGGCAGGAACTCTTGCAGCTAAGGCATCGCCGTATTACTGGGATATAACTGAGGAACCGACACGCTCTCAGTATGAGCTTTTCCAGAAATTCGATGCCTTTGGTGAAAAGGAATATAAAGAACTTGCAGAGTATTCAGAGACTCTCGGAATCGAATTCCTTTCAACAGCCTTTGACTTTGAATCAGCAGATTATCTTGATCCTATGATGAATGTGTATAAGATCTCTTCATCAGATCTTTCTAATCTTCCATTCATTGAATATCAGGCAAAGAAAAATAAGCCTATACTTCTTTCTGTAGGCGCTTCTAACGCAGATGAGATAAGAGCTGCAGTGGAGACGATACGTAAGGTGAATGATAAGAAGATCACACTTCTTCACTGTGTGCTTGAGTATCCGACACCGCTTGAGGATGCCAACCTCTTAAAGATCGCATCGCTGAAAAAAGAATTTCCGGATGTTTATATAGGATATTCTGATCATACTAAGCCTACACCGGAGTGTGATGTTATCAAGACAGCGTATAATCTTGGTGCACAGCTTGTTGAGAAGCACTTCACGCTCAATAAGACCTTAAAGGGAAATGACCATTATCATGCAATGGACCCTGCCGATGCGAGAGATATCCTTGCAGGAATCAAGAGAATGGATATGCTTCGCGGAAAGGGTGATCTTGTCTGCCTTGATACAGAAGGTAAGGCAAGGAGCAATGCGAGACGTTCAATAGTTTCACTGGGCGATATCAAGGCCGGTACTGTCATTGAAAAGAGCATGCTTACCTACAAGAGACCGGGAACAGGTATATCACCTTCAAAGATCGACACGGTCATCGGCAAGACAGCAGCAGTAGATATTGCCGATGATACAATTCTTACACAGGATATGCTTAAGTAATGGGCGCTGAAAACGTAAAGGATAATAATGGGAAAAAGGCTGTAAAGTCCGGCTTCTGGTATGTTATATCAAATGTACTAATAAGAGCGGTCGGAATTATTACAGCTCCTATATATACCCGTCTTCTTACAACTGCTGAGACGGGTTATGCAAACAATTTCAATAACTATGTAAGTATTCTGAGCGCAGTCATGGGACTGTGTCTTATATACTCTGTAGGCCGGGCAAAGCTTGACTTTGCCGATGAATTTGATGAATTCATGTCATCGATCCAGACTCTTTCGAGTCTTTTTGGCATCATCGTTATGGCGGTGATGTTTTTTGTGTGCCCGGAGAGCGGGATGCTGCAGTTTGAGAGGCGAGTAGTGCTGATACTTTTTGCGTATCTCGCGCTATATCCTTCGATAGATTACATGCAGTATAAATACAGATTTGAGTATAAATATCGTGAAAATATTGCGATATCTGTGATCATAACAGTAGCTACTGTGGTGCTTTCAATAGCCTTAATGCTTGCCATGCCGGCAGAGAGAGGCTTTGCTAAGATCCTCGGAACTGTTATTCCAAGCGCAGCGGTTGCACTTTGGTGCTACATTAATCTTTTGCGTAAGGGAAAGACCTTTATCAATAAAAAATACTGGTCTTATGCGTTGAGGATCGGGCTTCCGATGATACCGCACGGCCTTGCCATGCTGCTTTTGGCCCGTATCGATACAACGATGATCGCTGAGATATGCGATTACTCGGATGTAGGACTTTACACATCAGGTTATACTATAGGTTCGCTCTTGATGTTTTTGACAAATGCGATAGGTCAGGCATGGCTTCCGTGGTTTAATGAAAGACTCTACACAAAGGATTATAAGGCTGTAAGGGAAAAGAACCGACTTATGATGCTTCTTGGGTGTGTAGTTACGCTTGGGTTCATCGCCTGCGCACCGGAAGCGGTAAAGATCCTCTATGCGCCTGGATACTGGACTTCTATGTACGTTGTTCCTCCGGTGGCACTTGGAACACTTTGCCAGTATTTTTACACTAACTATGTAAATGTCGAGCTCTTTTACAAAAAGACATCGCTGATCGCTGTTAACTCAGTGATAGCCGCTGTTATAAATTTTGGGCTGAATGCATACTTTATCCCAAAGTACGGATTCATCGCAGCTGCATATACAACCCTTGCAGGCTATTTTATCCTTATGGTACTGCACTTTATATGTACACGCTTTATACTTAAGCATGCGATCTATGACGATGCACTTTATTTTGTAATGCTGGCGATCACCTGTGTGATAGGTATTGCGTATATCATGGTCTATGAAAAATGGATCATCAGATACTGCATTTCGATACTGTGGTTTGGCGCTTTGGCATATGCCAGAAAGCGTGATATAATCAATGCAGTCAAAATGCTGAAAAATAGACGAGGTTGATATAAATAAAATGAATATTCTGGCTGTTATACCGGCCCGGGGCGGTTCAAAGAGAATCCCCAGGAAAAATGTGCGTATCATGTGCGGAAAGCCTTTGATACTCTACTCCATAGAGAATGCGGCTGAGCTTAAATCAGACTATGATGTTGATATCGCAGTTTCGACAGATGATGAAGAGCTTGCGCTCATTGCAGGAGACCGCGGTGTGGATATCGTTGAGCGCGGAGAAGAGCTTTCGGCAGACAATATAACGCTCGATCCGGTTATTTATGATGCTTTATGCAAGATGGAAAAGCGTAAGGATAAAACTTATGACGTTGTTATCACGATGCAGGCCACATCACCTACGCTTAAGCCGGAAACCCTTAAAAATGCCATAAAATATTTTGTGGATGGCGGCTATGATACAGTTATAAGTGTTGTTAATAAGCCTCATCTTTCATGGACAAAAAAGGACGGAAAGATAGTTAAAAACTACGAAAAGAGACTTAATTCCCAGGAACTTCCGGCCAACTACCTTGAGACTGGCGGTTTTGTGATAGCGAAGAGAAGTGTTGTTACAAAGGATACACGTATCGGAGAAAACGTTTCTGTGTTTGAGACATCACCACAGGAGGCAGTGGATATCGATACTGACGAGGACTGGATCAATGCAGAGGCGATCCTTGGAAGAAAGAAGATCCTTTTCAGATGTGTAGGTGAGAGAAAGCTCGGAATGGGGCATATTTACAGATGCCTTTCTATAGCATATAAGCTTGTCGGACACGAACTTCTTTTTGTCACAGATACTAAGAGCGAGATGGGAATTGAGCGCCTCAGAGAGTCATTTTTCCCAATGAAGGTGGTCTCTGATGATGCGGAGTACGAAGAGGTCTTGAGGGAGTACTGCCCGGATATCATTGTAAATGATGTGCTCAATACGACAGAGGAATTTATTTCTCTGGAGAGAAAGTACACTAAGCGCATAGTTAATTTTGAAGATATCGGGAAGGGTGCAGCCCTTGCAGATGTGGTCATCAATGCACTTTATGAGAATCATCCGGGTAAGACAGGAAACGTCAGAGAGGGTTCTGATTACTACTTTATCCGCGATGAATTTCTGGAGCAGAAGCCTAAGGAATTCAGCGAGGAGTGCAGAAATGTAGTGATCATGTTTGGCGGTTCTGATCCGGTTGATCTTACAGGAAAGCTTGTAAGAGTATGCTCAGAGCTTCACGGAGCCATGCCTGAGTGTGAGTTCCATTTCATAACAGGTTTTGGATATCTGAAGAAGGATGATCTGCACGATATTCCTGAAAAAAATATCTTTATACATAATGATGTTAAGAGGGTTTCAACCTTTATGAAAAAGGCTGATCTCGCTGTGACATCTCAGGGACGTACTATTTACGAGCTCGCAAGTATGGGAGTTCCGGCGGTCGTACTCGCACAGAACGAGAGAGAGACAGAGCATGTATTTGCAGGTATCCATAATGGATTTATAAATCTGGGACTTGGCGAGAATATCGATGAAGAATCGATCGGAAAGACTATGAAATGGCTGGCCGAAACGCCTAATGTTCGTCGTGAGATGAGGGCGGCTGAGCTTAAGCACAGTCTTGCAAAGGGACAGCAGAGAGTAATTGACTTGATATTGGAGAATTGAGAGTATGGGAGAAATCGGGAAGGTTCTTTTTATAAATACGATATGTGGGACCGGATCGACAGGAAGACTTGTAACAGGCCTTATGGATGCGCTCAATGAACGTGGTATCGATACGATGTGCGCATACGGGCGCTGGGATGCACCTAAGAAATATAAGACCTATAGGATAGGCAATAATCTGGATGTTCTGGTTCATGGAGTTGTGAGCAGGATCACAGATAAACACGGGTTGTATTCGACGTTCGCAACCAAAAGGCTTATAAAAGAGATTAAAAAATACGATCCGGATGTTATTCATATTCATAATGTTCATGGGTATTATCTGAACTATAAAATACTTTTTAAGTATTTGAAGACATGTAATAAAAGGCTTATATGGACACTTCATGACTGCTGGTCTTTCACCGGTCATTGTTCGCATTTTGCATACGTTGAGTGTGAGAAGTGGAAAACAGGCTGCAGCAAATGTCCGCAGTTGGATCAGTATCCAAAATCCTTTTTATTTGACAGTTCAGCTAAAAATTATGAAATAAAAAAAGAGTATTTCACAGGGCTTGAGAATATGACGTTGGTTACTCCTTCAAGCTGGCTTGCGGGAATGGTAAAAAAGTCGTTTTTGAGGGAATATCCGGTGGAGGTAGTTCCGACGGGGATCAATCTTTCCAGGTTCAGCCCCAGGAGCTCGGATCTCAGAGAGCGCTATGATATAGGTGACAGGACTCTTATACTTGGAGTTGCAAATCCCTGGAGAGAGCGAAAAGGTCTTAATGAGTTCATGAAGCTTGCAGAAGAGCTTGATGATAATTACAGAATAGTAATGATCGGACTTAAGAAAAAGCAGCTCGAGGGACTTGGCTGGAATATCATCGGTATCGAAAAGACTGATAGTATCGAGGAAATGGCTCAATGGTACAGCACTGCGGATGTGTATCTCAATATGACTTTTGAAGATACGTTTCCGACAACGAATCTTGAAGCTATGGCCTGTGGTACACCTGTGATAACCTATAATGTCGGAGGAAGCCCTGAGTCCCTTACTTCAAGGACAGGAATCGTTGTCGAGCCCGGAGATATCAAGGGTGTCCGAGAGGCGATCCGTCGTGTGGAAGGAAAGAATAAAGAGCTTACAGAGCGCTTCTGCACTGCTCAGGCACAGGAATACTCGACACATAAAAGATTTGAAGAATATATGACAAAGGTATATGGTCTTTGCTAAGCAGACCAGATTGATATAGAAAGACTTTTATATGAAAAAATTCTGCAGCAGATTTCAAAACAGCATATTGTTGATAATTGCTGCCTGTGTATATGTTGGCGGATTTCTGGCACTATTCGGACTTTTGGGAATAGAATCAAGACAGGTCCGGGTGCTTTCGAGAACATCTGTCATCATGGGACTGGCGTATGTGATGTTTATGACGCTTTTTACAAAGGTGTATGGACGATTCAGAGTTGGAAGAAGCCAGCCGCACCAGGTGAGACTTTCTCTTGCGTTGGCATTTTTCTTTACGGATATCTGCACTTATGCAGTGTTCATCATAATGAATACCAATGATGCAAATAACCGTGAATTTGAGCTGATATCAGTGCATTGGCTGCTTGCCGCATTTATCCTGCAGGCAGTGATCACATTCGTATTAGTGGCTGTCGGTGACAGATTCTACCGCTGGGTAGTTCCGCCGCAGAAGACACTTATCGTACTTCAGGACCTTGAAGAAAAAGGAAATGTGGTAAGAGTGATAAATTCCTGCGGAGCCAGATTTGTCATATCAGAGGTAGTTAGTTATCAGGATCCGGATATAAAGTCTAAAATGAGACATTCGGACGCAGTATTTTTCTATGATGTGCCGGCAGGTGAGAAACAGATGTTAAAGGAATACTGTTATAAGCATCTTACAAGTGTTTACTGTAATCCGGATCTTTCGGATATCTTAACAATGACTTCGGAAGAGATGATGTTTGGAGATCTGCCTTTTCTTGCAAAGGAATTTGGCGGTCTTACTATGGAGCAGCGGATCATCAAGCGATTGATGGATATTTTTGTTTCAGTTTTGGGCCTTATCATCTCGAGTCCGTTTCTTTTGATAGCAGCCGTTGTGATCAAGATGGATGACGGTGGTCCGGTGTTTTTCAGGCAGAAGAGAGCCACTATAAGAGGCCGTGTTTTTGAGATATATAAGTTCAGGACGATGAAAGTAAATGCTCCAAATATTTCAGTATCAAAGAACGATGACAGGATCACAAAGGCCGGGAAATTTTTAAGAAAGTATAGAATAGATGAGCTTCCGCAGCTTATAAATATTATGAAAGGCGATATGTCACTTGTCGGTCCGAGACCGGAGATGCTTGAAAATGTCAATGAGTACGAAAGAGAGCTTCCGGAGTTCAGATACAGGCTTCGTATGAAGGCCGGACTTACAGGCCTTGCGCAGGTTGTAGGAAGATACAATACCTCTTCTAGAGACAAACTTGTACTGGACCTCATGTATATAGAAAATTTCAGTATTCTGCTTGATATAAAGCTTATACTTCAGACACTTCTTGTGCTCTTTAAGGCAGAGGATTCCACCGAGGGCTTCGAGGAGGATGATACAAAATGAAAATAAGCCTTATCACGGTATGTTTCAATGCAGAAGCTACCATAGAGCGAACGCTGAAATCTGTGTTAGATCAGACATATAATGATATAGAGTACATAATCATTGATGGAGCGAGCAGGGATAAAACAGTTCAGATAGCTGAGAGCTGGAGCGACAGATTTGCCGAAAAAGGAATTGATTATAAGATCTTTTCGGAACCCGACAGAGGCATTTATGACGCGATGAATAAGGGAATCAGCAAGGCGACAGGGGAGCTTGTCGGGATAATAAATGCTGATGACTGGTATGAAAAGGACTGTGTGGAAGTGGTGGCGTCCGAGTATGAGAAGTCACCGTTTGACCTTAGCTTTGCGGATATCAGAATGCATATGAACGGTGGAAAGACCTTTATAAAAAAAGCCAGATACAGAAAGTATCTTACAAGCCGTGACTGGAATCATCCGACACAGTTCGTGCGAAGAGAGATATATGAGAAATACCGCTATCGCTGCCGTAATATCAGTGATGATATGGAGCTTTATTTTCGGGTAAGGATGGCAGGTTACAGGATACATGTCATTCATAAGACCCTTGCCAATTTCCAGATGGGAGGAGTCTCGAGCAGGATACCGGTCACAGAGATACCGGAGCGTATCGGAAGACGTTATCAGATATACAGGGAGAACGGCTGCAGCCGGTTTTATTTTTTTGAATGCGCAGCGTTTGAAATAATAAAGTATTTAGCCAGCAAGTTTTGAGCCAGGAATGAGGAACTATGACACTTACATTTTTTTCCAATTATTTTAATCATCATCAGGAAGCGCTTTGTAACGCGTTTTATGAGCTTTTAGGCGATGGATTCACTTTTGTTGAAACTGAGCAGATCGAAGAATTTCGTTCAAAAATGGGATGGGGTCAGGAGGCTGTACCGGCTTATGTCCTGAAAAGTCATCTTTCTGAGGAAAATCTTAAAAAAGCCTATGAGCTTGGAGAAAAATCGGATGTGGTGATCATGGGGACTGCACCTGAGTCAATGATAGAGAAAAGACTTGAAGAGAATAAGCTTACTTTCAGGTATTCGGAAAGACCGCTTAAGGAAGGCCGTATCAAGGTTCTGATACCGAGACTTGCGAAGAAATTCTATCATAATCATTACAGAAATCGTAATAAAAATCTTTTCCTTCTTGCTGCAAGTGCTTATTGCTCATCAGATTATAAATTCATGGGCTCATATATTGGAAAGTGCCTGAAATTCGGCTATTTCCCGAAGGAAGAGCGTAAATCTTTTCATGATCTTTGCAAGCTTAAAGATCAGAATCAGCCTATGAAGATACTCTGGGCCGGAAGATTTTTGAAGCTTAAGAGAGCGGATCTCCTTCTTTATGCGGCTAAAAAGTGCATGGATCAGGGACTTAAATTTCAGCTTGAATTCGTGGGTGATGGAGTCGAAGAAAAGCATCTTGAAAAACTTGTAGATCATCTTGGACTTCGTGATCGTACAGAATTTAAGGGATTTCTTTCGCCTGAGGAAACAAGGGCCGAGATGGAGAAGGCTGATGTATTTGTTATGACGAGCAACTTCCTCGAGGGATGGGGTTCTGTTATCTATGAGGGACTTTCTGCCGGATGTGCAGTTATAGCAAGTCATGCAGCAGGGGCCACACCGTTCCTTGTTAAGCAGGGTACGACAGGTTATGTATTTAAGAGCGGAAGTGATGAAAGCCTCGCAGAGAAGCTTTCGATAGTTCTTAAAAATAAAGAACTTGCCCGTGAACTGGGACATGGTGCCTACGAAAACATGCAGAAATACTGGAATCCAAAGGTTGCTGCAGGTCGAATCGTCGAGATGTCAGAAAAATTCTTAAATGGAGAGAGTATTACCTATGAGTATGGGCCTCTTTCTCCATGTGAATATATTTATAACAATTGGTACAAAGAATGAAGAAAATCATATATTTAATGGAGTATCCTATAGACCTTCTAGGAGGAGCACAGCTTTCAACAAAGAGTATTTGCGATGAGCTGGTGGCTCATCCGGAACACGGCTATGAGCCTGTAGTAATTTGCCCGGAGCTCCTTACAACAAAAAAAGAGGACTATGGCTTTAAGATAAGAACCTATAAAATGGGGGACAATAGAGTCATAAACCTCTTTTTTAGGATAAAGGCATTTAAGAAAATCATTGCAGAGGAGAAGCCGGAGCTTATCCATATTGAAATGTCAGAATCGCTGATAACCTATGGATTTATCAGAAAGAGCTTTCATGAAATTCCTTATATCTATACTGACAGAGGAATGTTTTATGGCTATAGAAAGCGCTCACAGCTCTTTATGTTTCCGGTTCTTAAAGGTGCTTCGGCCCTTGTTACAACAACTCAGAAAAATGCAGAACTCTGGAAAAGCAACACGGATTTTGGACCTGTTTCAACTATCCCGAATACCATAAGCGATGCATTTGCGGATTATGATGAGAGTAAAAGGAAGAGAGGCGGGCGATTTACGATAGGATTCGCCGGAAGGATCTGTATTGAAAAGGACTGGCCTTTTGTTCCGGTGCTTGTGGATGTGCTTCACAAGGCGGGGATTGAGTTTGATGTTGAGCTGGTACTCTCTATCTTTGAAAAGGGCGATGATCTTCAGGTTGAAGATTTAAGAAATAAGATATCGGCGATAATAGGCAGTGATCATCTGCATTTTCATCAGGACCTTTCACAGGCTGAGATGAGCGACTTTTACTATGGTTGTGATGTTTTTGCTATGACAAGTCAGTTTGAATCCTTTGGAAAGGCTGCAGTTGAGGCGATGAGCCGTGGATGTGCAGTGGTGGCTACCGATGTCGGCGGGCTTGCAGAGGTCATAGGAAAAGAAGAGAATTTATATACGAAAGATACAGTTCAGAAGTGCGTTGATTATATAAAATCAGTTTCTGAAGATACTTCAAAGCTTGAAGCAGATCAGAAATATTTTCTGCAGCGCTACAGAGAAAACTATACTTCAGCGGCTTATCTTGAAAGGCATGTGAAGCTTTACGGAGAGGTGCTTGCAGAATGAAGAAAAAGTCGGTTTTTTCAAGCTTTTTAAGTTATTTTTACGGAAATTTCATTGTACTTTTGCTGGGCTTTATCCAGACACCGCTGGTCACACGTATCATGTCGACGGATGAATATGGCAGAACAGGTATGTTTGAAACTGCGGTATCTGTGATATACATTTTTGCCATTCTTGGAATGGATCAGGCTTATATCCGCTATTATTACATGGAAAATATAAACCGGAAAAAGCTTATGAAGCAGTGCCTTTATCCGTCGGTCGCCATAGTGAGCGTGCTTGTCGTGCTCTACTTTGTATTCAGCGGAATGGCGAATAATTATCTTTTTGAGAAAAGCGGGCTTGACATCACGGTGCTGGTTGCGGCCTATACATTGATATCGGTTTTTGAGCGCTTTTTGTTTTTGGATGTGAGGATGCAGCAAAATGGCGTGCTCTACTCCAACATCAATATTGCGCAGAAGATACTTAATATCCTGATAATTCTTGGCACATGGCATTTTCTTGGAAATGACTTTAGAGTCGTACTCTATGGTATGACATTATCGTGGGGAGCTACGACACTTTTTCTTGCGTGCAGGTATTTGTGGCTGAATACAGGAAAGAGAGGAACTGGAAAAGAAGACGGCACCGCTGTATATCCGCAGAAGGATCTGGTACGTTATGGAACACCGTTTATCATGGTGCTTCTTATGGAGTGGCTGCTTTCCTCCTGTGACAGGATAGCGCTCAGGCAATGGTCAAATTATTCAGAGCTTGGTATTTATGCTGCTGCTATGAAGATCATGGTACTTCTTCTC
This sequence comes from Lachnospiraceae bacterium, assembly GCA_024692715.1. Taxonomy (GTDB): domain Bacteria; phylum Bacillota; class Clostridia; order Lachnospirales; family Lachnospiraceae; genus NK4A144. Next base: position 2,316 of record JAILMH010000045.1, on the reverse strand, counting down.
ACATTCAAAAATACTTTCGTTGCATTCTGGTCTCCGGTAGCAATGGAAAAGTATGAAAGAGAAGAATCTGAAACCTGTAAGGCATTTTTCAGGCAGGCTTTTAATGTGACAAGGTTTTTCTGCGTGCTTGCGGCTGCAGGACTGATACTTTTCAGGCAGGTGATAGTATTTTTGCTCGGAGCAGATTACAGAGGCGCTGACAGGATAATTCCATTTCTTACGTTAATGCCGATATTCGCAATGATGTTTGAAATTACAGTTCAGGGAATTAAGTTTGTTAAAAAGAATATGCTTCTTAATTTTGCTTCTGCCGCAGCGATAATCTGCAATATTGTTGGAAATACACTGCTTGTTCCGCGACTCTCAGGAATAGGTGCCGCGCTTACAACAGGCCTTTCGTATATTGTTTACTTTGCATTTGGTTCTTACTTTTCAGAAAAGCAGTGGAAGGTCGGCTATGATTTTAAGCGTACAGCACTTGCGGCAGTGATGCTTATAATCCTTGCAGCAGTGGCTGCATTTGATGGAAGAACAATGTCAGTTACAGTATGCGGTATCGCAGTGATAGCTATAACATGCGCAGCAGAAAGAGATTCGATAGGTTTTTGCTTTGCATATGCAAAGACATTGCTTAAAAAAATCAGAGGAAATAAATGAAAAAATTTATTCAGAAATACGGATTTGCGCTTGTGATAGTGATCGTAGTGGCGATCTCCATCGCTAATCTGGTCTATGATCATGGTTACAGTGACGAATCCTTTGAACAAAAATCATATGACACACAAGCTATGTACAGTGAGGATTATTTTGAAAACGGTCAGTATCCGGATCTGTTTCTAAGGGTGCTTGTGAGAAATAAGCATGTGATACTGGCTCATGCGCCGAAATCCTATGCGGATTATCCGAGTGCAGGTCATGATGACGAAGATGAAAATCCCTTTTCTCAGGATTATTTCAGAGAGAATAATTTCACATACTGGTTCACGGCTTTTGCGGGAAGCTATTCCTATGATGGAAGTCTCCTGACAGGAGATGCAGTATCTGAAAACATGGTGCCTCATCAGGAGGATTTTACTGATTACGGAGAAGCAAATGATATGCTCAGGTACTCATTTCCTATGAATCACGAGCATTATCAGGAGGCGACGAGATTCTGGTATTCCTGGTATTACAATACCTACGCGGCAAAGGCTCTGACCCGTAAGATCAAGCATAAGCGTTACGATCCTTATCCAAATGTCTATGTTCACATGGACGGGATCATGGAGGCTGAAAATCTGGTAGCACTCATTGCGAAGAATGAAGATCTTTATCTGATGCCGGAAGAAACATATCAGGAGTACATGAAATGAGAGAAATACTTAATCAATTAACTGCATATGATGGGATCGCGCAGGTTCTCACAATTGTTCTGCTGAGTGTGTATGGCATGGTCCTCGTGTCAGCGGTGCCCGGTAGGATGCAGAAAAGCTGGAAAGCGCTTTTGAGTTTTCCCTTCGGCATTTCTGTGTATATGCTCTGCGGATATATTATTTTATTGACTGGGATCAATTTCGGGAGAGCCTCTGTTATAGTATTTATGGCGGTTCTTTTGATCGCTGCTTTAATGATCGGGCTCAAGGGTAAAAATTTTGGAAGACCCGATGGAAAGCTCCTTGCTCTGTGGTTTATTGCGACAGCTGCCTTGGCAGCTTTTGCCTGCTTTGGAGGGCTTTCGCTGGCAGTTTCAAATGACTCGGTTTATTACTACTCCGCTTATCCAAGGATGCTTGTGGCGCAGGGAAGATATGCGAAGTCCTTTGATACTTTTCTGACTGATGTCGGGCAGACCACAGCGGTACTCAACTGCCTTCCTTTCCTTTTTGGATTTGATGCGACGTTTGGAATTCAGCATTTTATAAATTTCAATTTCCTTGCAGTATTTTTGGCAGCACTCTATGAAAGAGGCGCAAAACATTTAACTGTGAAGAAGGCGATCGCTGCAGCAGCTGCGGGAACACTGTTTCTTGCGGCTTCCACACCGTATCTGGTGGTTTCAAAGTGGGTGCTTTCAAATGTTTATTTTATGATATTTGCATTTATACTTTTCTACATTTTGCTAAAAAATTCAGAAGAGGAATTTTCGGCAAAGTGGGCTATGGTCGAATTTGTCTTATTTGCTGTATTTGCGATGCTCAGGATGGAGGGCGGAATTGTTGCACTGCTCATTATTTTTACAGCATCGGCAATGAATTATTCCAACAGGCGTATTTTGCTGAACTACATCCTGCCGATATTTTTAGCAGAAAGCGGCTATTATCTCATGCTCTTCATGAG
>JAILMH010000031.1 GCA_024692715.1 Lachnospiraceae bacterium | reverse complement strand
GTAACAGTAGGTGCTGCGAGGCTTGTATCCTCTTTAAATGGAGCATAGCCGATCACACCACTATCCGTCATGGTTATCGAAGCTTCTGAAAGATTAGTGTTATAAGCTAGTTCAAAGTCATCTATTACCTTAAGCCCGCCTGCTGTGAGGCTTGTGAGCTTTGTTGCTGTATTTGAGGAAAGTGAGAAGCACCTTCCCATGTACTCGATACCTGATGGGAGCGTCACTGAAGTTACTGCTCCGTCAAGGGTACTGCTCGCAGGTGTAACACTTATCAAAGTGTTGTAATAGCTTGTATCTTCCGCACCACGTACCGGATAAGCTGAAGAATGCTGCTGGTACTGTACTTTGAGCAGAGGATTGGTCGTAGACGAAGAATCTCCATCCACATTTGCATAAACTATATAATCAGCGGTTGTTCCACCGTATGGATAGATCTTATTAGCCATGGCATAGGTAAAAGCACCATTGCTCGCACTTATAGGGCCATATAAAATAAATCCGTCCGCAGTATAGTTAAATGCATCTGAGCCTATAGTTATAGAGTCTGAAGTATCCGCATCAAGCTTTACTGATTCGATGTACTGGCAGTTATAAAAGGCCTCTGCATCGATCGAAGTCATCGTACTCGGAAGTTCTATGGAAGTAACTGTATTTACATCATATCCCTTAAGTACAGACTGATAACCGGCAATTCCTTCAACTGCGATACCATATACCTTTTCAGGGATTGTAATAACACCATCTGCAATATCCGTAGTCCAGACATCTGAATCTTTATTGATATATACAAGTTTCTGATCATTGTCTATCTTATAAGTTCCGTCAAACCAGTCGTTTGTATCATCTCCTGCGCTGTCATAATCCTTAAAGACAAATCTATTCTCAACTGCAAACTGGAATATGTCTGTCATATCTGTGATCTCTGAACCCTCGTACGATTCATTCAAATGAGCATAGCTGACTATCGTACACTGCTCATTAAGGTCAGTATCAATAAATCCATCAGTGGTATCCCATCCCGCAACATCACATTCACGCGCCTTTAAAACAAACTCTGTAAGTGCTGTACATCCGCTGAAAGCACCGCTCGCAATCGTCTGTAAATCATCCGGCAGTGCCACCTTTGCAAGGCTTGTACATCCGTCAACAGTATTCGCATAAAAATATGTTATAGACGTATCTCCAAGATCCAGTTCCTGAATCGCAGAGTTTTCAAAGCAATGATTTCCAACACCAAGACCAGTCAGCGTGCTTGGAAATTCAATACTTTTAAGCATAGTACAATCGTAAAACTCATATTCTCCAAGAACAGTAAGTGCACTGTTATCAATATCTACTGATGTAAGCGCTGTACATTCCTGGAAGGTATATCCTTTCATTGTTGTAAGCGAAGAACAGTTTGAAAGGTCCGCAGATGCAAGCTTTGTTGCGTTTGCAAATGCGTATGCATCAAGGGTCTTAAGCGCACTATCTTCTTCGAAAGTAACACCTGTGATTCCTGAACCATCAAAAGCATGTGAGCCTATTGAAACTACACTTGCAGGTATCGTCCATACATCAACAAAGGCCGTTGTATTCTGGAACGCATACGAGCCGATGGAGGTAATCTGATCTGTACCCTCTGTTATACCCGTAAGTGATGTATCGTCTGCAAATGCCGAACCTCCGATATCAACTGTTCTTGTAACACTTGAATCGCTGGCGATACGGAAGGTATGAAGATCACCTGAGCACTTACTGACACCATTTACTGTAAATGTTGTACCATCAGGATCTGTAATGGTCACAGGCAAAACTACATCTTCAATGTCACTCGCATCATCATAGATTACCTGATCATTAGAATCTACTGCTCCAGACGTATCATATCCTGCAAGCATGGCTGTTCCGTCCGATGTATTTACAACAAATCCAAGGGCTACACCGGCATCTGCCGAACTCTGAACCCATAAATTTCCTTCACTGTCATAAGCCGGAAATGAATCTGTTACTGATTCAGGTGTAACACTATCTGTAGCCTCAGTAGAAGAAGTATCCTCTTTTTCATTTTCTGACTGGGAATCAGCCGCTCTCAATGACGGAGCCGGAATTGCAGCAACGATCAGCGCAGTGACCATAAGAAGCGCAGCCACAGTGCGGCGTGCCCCTCTTTTCATTCTCAGATTCTTTCTACGTTTCACACTTTTTTTCGCCATAACCTATCTCCCGCCTTCTTTATCTTTCAAATTGGTATGTCTACCTTATAATCAAGATTTATCAGCATTTTTCACGCAAAAATACAGTTGTCCTCTGCTATTTTTACTATCGGCTAGAAGAGTGCTTTAATTTATAAAACCTTTATTATTTTCTGCGCAAAAATAAATACACCCCCTGTAAATTCCCTCAAGTAAAGCTTTCCCAAAAATGAAAAAAAGACAGATTTCTAAAATTTTAGAAATCTGCCTTAAATCTTTAATCTTATGTATTTTCAGGCTTCAGCCTTATCGGCTGCTTCGCTCCCGAAAAACTCTTTTACCATTCTAACCACTTTTCCGCCAAGCAGGAAAACAGCGATGAGGTTAGGAATCACCATGAACCCGTTACAAGTATCTGAAATATTCCAGATAAGTCCGAGATCCATTGTCGCACCTGCTATTGCTACAAGTGAATATATCACAAGGAACGGCTTTGTAAACTTTGATGAAAACACATACTCTACGCATCTCATACCATAAAGTCCCCAGCCGAGAATAGTTGAGAATGCGAAACAGCACATAGCAACCGCTGTGAAAATTGAAACCCAGTTTCCGTAGGTGGATGTAAAGCCGCTTATTGTAAGCTCTGCTCCTGCCGCACTTCCGTAATTTACTGTAACACCGCTGCAGAGAATGACAAGTGCTGTGAGCGTACAAACGACGATCGTATCCGCAAAGACTTCAAACACTCCGAAGAATCCCTGCTTTACCGGTTGGTCTGTATCCGCACAGGCATGGGCTATAGAGCCTGTACCAAGTCCGGCCTCATTTGAAAAGATTCCTCTCGAAACGCCCTTTTTAAGGCTTAAGAATATGCTTCCGACCATTCCGCCTGTTACTGCCGAAGGGCTGAATGCTCCCTCTATTATCGAAGCAAATACCCCGGGTACCCGCTCGAGGTTCATGAATATCACTCCAAGCGAAAGCAGCACATAAAAAAGCGCCATGAAAGGAACGAGCTTTTCTGTGACATTTCCTATCCTCTTAACACCACCGATAAGGATAAGTGCTACAAGTACAGCGATTATCACGCCAATCGCTATCTTAACACCCGGAAGCTGCGCCTCGCTCACAACTCCATAATTTGTAAGTGCCTGATTGATAGCCGCCGTTATAGTATTAACCTGAGTCGCATTTCCTGTTCCGAAAACCGTGAATATTCCAAGGATAGAATATACTATCGCAAGCCAGCCCCATTTCTTTGAAAGGCCGTTTTTTATGTAGTACATCGGTCCTCCGACATATTCTCCGGCTTTATTTTTTTCTCTGTATCTTACAGCAAGTGTAACCTCTGTAAACTTTGTGCACATTCCAAGCAATGCTGAGCACCACATCCAAAAGATCGCTCCCGGTCCTCCGAGGGCTATCGCACCTGCCACACCAGCTATATTTCCGGTTCCTATCGTCGCCGCCAGTGCTGTGCATACCGCCTGAAACGGTGTGATAGATCCCTGCTTTGCCTCTGTCTTGCTGAACATTCGTCCTAGTGTGACTTTCAAGGCATAAGTGAACTTTCTTATCTGTATAAATCCTGTTCTGAAGCTCATATAGAGCCCGACTCCTATTATACACACCATAGCCGGAACTCCCCATATAAATCCATTCAAAACATCATTGATCTGCTCTATTGCTGACAGCATAACATACTTCCTTTTAATTTTTTTACTTATAGCCTTAACAATTTTATCAATGTGATACGTTGAAGTCAAGATGTATGTCTCTCGGACAATAACAAAAAGACCGCAGATCCGCTGAACCGGACTGCAGTCTTTTGTGTGTAAAGCTATGTCAATTTTATTTACTTATGCTCAGATAAGTGATTCAACGCACTTCTGAACCTCTGCCATATCTGCTGTTGGCTCGAAACGGGCTACAACCTTTCCTTCTCTGTCGATGACGAACTTTGTGAAGTTCCACTTGATATCAGGGTTCTTCGCATAGTCAGGGTCCATCTTCTTCAACATATCATCCATGAAACCTGCCATTTCGCCTTCGCCGAAGCCTTCAAAGCCCTTCTGTTCCTTAAGATATTTGAAAACAGGAAGCTGATTCTCACCGTTTACATCAGACTTCTTCATCTGCGGGAACTGTGTCTTGTAGTTGAGCTGGCAGAACTCGTGAATCTCATCATCAGTTCCCGGTGTCTGTCCTGCAAACTGATTACAAGGTACATCGATGATCTCAAGTCCCTTGTCGTGGAATTGCTCATACATCTTCTCAAGTGGCTCGTAGTGTGGTGTAAATCCACATCCTGTAGCTGTGTTCACAATGATCGCAACCTTACCTTCAAGAGCCTTAAGTGAGTATTCCTCACCTGATGGACGTGTTACTGAAAAATCATAGATCTTGCTCATGTTTGTTATCCTCCATTTGTTTATATCTCGGTTTTTGTAGGAAATTTCTTTCGTTTTATTTGATAAAATTATATTGCATAAAATATATTTTGTCAACGGGTGTTTTAAAAATTTTACAAAAAAAGAAGAACGACTCTAAGGCCGTTCTTCCTATCTACGATCATTATGAAATTAAAGAAGGTGTGCTCTAAGCTCTTCTCCGCTCTTTTCTGAAAGATATGCAGGAGCAATATCAAGAACTGTCTTACAGCCCTTCATGCCCTCTTTATACATACGAAATGCTGCTCTTGCATAGGCAACGAGTACATTTGTTGTAAATTCCGGGTTTGAATCAAGCTTAAGGCTATATTCTATAATGTGATTGTGCTCTTTATTAACACCCGTCTTACCTGAACGGAATACAAATCCGCCATGGGCCATTCCCTGATGATTCTTATTGAACTCTTCTTCACTGATGAAATGTACAGTTGTATCGTACTCATCAAAGTAGTTAGGCATTTCTTTGATCTCTTTCTCGATACGGGCGAGATCAGCACCTTCCTCAGCAACAACAAAGCACTCTCTTGTGTGCTTCTGTCTTACAGTAAGCTCTGGATTTTCGCCATTTCTAACTGCCTCAAGAGCACTTTCAACAGGAATTGTGTACTGCTTGGCGTTCTTAACTCCGTCAATACGGCGTACTGCATCTGAATGTCCCTGCGAAACACCCTTGCCCCAGAATGTATAATCCTTTCCATCCGGAAGGATAGCGTTAGCATATACTCTATTAAGAGAGAACATTCCCGGATCCCATCCGCATGAAATGATAGCTACCTTTTCTGCCTTCTTTGCAGCTGCATCTACGTTTGCAAAGTGCTCCGGTATTCTTGCGTGTGTATCAAAGCTATCGATGCAGTTAAACATTTCTGCATACTTTGGAGTCATGACAGGAAGATCTGTTGCTGAACCTCCGCAGATGATCAATACATCTATCTTATCCTTCCACTCTTCTATATCTTTTGTATTTACTACAGGAACTCCCTCTGTAAGAATCTTTACTGTTGATGGATCTCTTCTTGTAAACACTGCTGCAAGCTCCATATCAGGTGCTTCCTTAACTGCAAGCTCTGTTCCTCTTCCAAGATTACCATATCCAAGGATACCAATTCTTGTACTCATGTATGTATTATTCCTTTCTTTTTTTAATTCATGCTACATTTTATCCCATTTTTTACACGATGTCACTTTAAAAAACAAAAAAGAGGTTAATGGATAAAATCCATCAACCTCAATTAGATTTTACAAAATCATCTTGTACCCTTGTCGTATGGGATACCTTCTGCCTTTGGAGCTGCACTGTTCTTTGATGTGAACATCAAAACCAGAAGTGAAATGATATATGGCATCATGTTATATACAGAACTTGGAATGTTCAATGATGCAAGAACATCAAATCCTGAGTAGACATTAGAAAGAGCTCTGAAAAATCCGAAAAGTAAAGCTGCAAGACCGATATTTACAGGCTTCCACTGACCAAAGATCATAACAGCAAGTGAAAGGAAACCAAATCCGGCAACACCTGTCTCGAATTTCCACTCTGAAACTCCGGCTGTGATATAAACGATACCACCGATTCCGCCGAGGATTCCGGAGATCATAACACCAGCCCAGCGAAGCTTATATACGTTGATACCAACACTATCTGCTGCCTGAGGATTCTCACCGCAGGCTCTCAATCTAAGACCAAACCTTGTCTTATAGAGTACAACGTATGAAATGACCAGTGCCAGTATAGCCACGAGCATAAACCAGTTAAATTCAAACTTACCGATCATTACTATAAACGCTTTTTTAGCCTCTACATACTGGACTGTAGAAGAAACGTTATCTGGATTCTCAGCCATGTTTATAGCTTTAACCATAACTGTAGCTGCTGCAGTTGCAAGAATGTTCATAGCTGTTCCGATAAGTGTCTGATCAGCCTTAAAGTTGATACTTGCCACCCCAAGAAGAACAGTATAGACCAGGCCTGAAATTGCTGATACGATGATCACCGCAAAAACAACCGCAACATACGAAGCACCTGCCATACTTTTAAGTGTAAGGGCACCGCCAAGCGCACCCATTACCATTACACCCTCAAGACCGAGGTTTATAACACCGGAGTGCTCCGAAAAACATCCGCCGAGCGCTACAAGGCACAGTACAGATGCAAAGATCAATGTATACTGAATTAATAATATCATTTTGTACCGTCCTCCTTATTAGCTGCTGCCTTAGATGCAATATTCTTCTCTTCCTTTGCAGCGACACGTGAATTCATAAAGTACTTAAAGAAAAGTACGAATCCGCAGAGGTAAATAATAATTGATGAGATAAGGTCAGATATCTGCGAAGGATAAATTCCCTTATCGAGGTACGAGCCACCACTTGTAATATGCTGGATAAAGTATGACGCAAATACCGTTCCGATCGGATTAAGTCCTCCAAGGAATGTAGCTGCGATACCGTTAAATCCCATCGCCGGAACTGATGACTGTGTACATGACCACTGCTCATAACCTGTAAGATAAAGGAATGCAGCACCAAGTCCTGCAAGTGCTCCACCGATCATCATTGTAAGTATAATGTTCTTCTTTTCCTTCATTCCTGCATACTTGGCAGCATCCTTATTAAGTCCTGTAGCTGTGAGCTCATATCCGAGAACCGTCTTCTCCTGGATAACCCATACAACTATCGCGATGATTACTGCAAGTGGAATAGCGATCGTAACATATTTATTATTTGAAAAAAGTGAACTAAGTCCCATTGAAGGCATTATCGCATTTGGATTCTCAGATGCGATTGCAAGTGTATATGGACTTGTTGACTCCTTAACTGTTCCGAGAACCATGTTCACTGTATAAAGGCCTATCCAGTTGAGCATGATACCGGCAATTACTTCATTTACATTGGCATATGCCTTAAGAAGCCCTACGATCATGCCATCAACTGCACCGATGACGATAGCAGCTATCGCACAAACATACCATGGCATGTGTAATGCGAGCGCAAGATAAAGACATGCACCTGCGCCGGCAACGTACTGACCTGCAGCACCGATATTAAAAAGTCCTACCTTATAGCAGAACTGTACAGAAAGCGCACACATGAGAAGCGGCGCAGTCTTTACAAGAGTATTTCCAAGATATTTAAGCATAGCCGGCTTGGTCGGATAGTTAAAGAAGTTCTTGATGATAGTAACAATTGCTTCACCCGCACCCTTTGCGTTGATTGCGAGCAGCACAAGGTATCCTACAAAAAGGCCTGCGATTATGCAGAATAATGCTGCAAGTATTGACTGGAAACCGTCATTTTTCCATATACTTTTCTTCTGTTTCTCGTTCATGAACGTGCACCTCCGATATTTCTCTTTGCACCGGCCATATAAAGACCAAGCTCTTCAGTAGTGGTCTTCTTCGGATCAAGCTCTCCGACGATCTCACCCTCGTACATTACAAGGATTCGATCCGCAACATTCATGACTTCTTCAAGCTCCAGTGAAACAAGAAGTACACCAGCGCCTTTATCTCTCTGTGCAACCAGCTGACTGTGAATATATTCTATCGCTCCGACATCAAGACCTCGTGTAGGCTGAACTGCCACAAGGAGCTTAGGATCTTTTTCAAGCTCACGGGCAATGATAGCCTTCTGCTGATTACCACCCGACATAGCTCTTGTTGTGGTGATCGAGCCCTGACCCGAACGGACGTCAAAAGCATTAATAAGTTTATCTGAAAATTTTCTAATATTTTTTCTTCTAAGGAAGCCGCACTTAACAAACTCCGGCTGCCAATAACGCTGGAGTATCATGTTATATTCAAGAGAATAGTCAAGCACGAGACCATGCTTCTGTCTATCCTCCGGAATGTGGCTCATATTTTTAGCTCTCTCACGAATAGAAAGCTTTGAAATATCCTCTCCGCAAAGATCGATCTTTCCCGAAACAAGCGGCTCAAGGCCTGTAAGCCCGTATACGAGCTCTGTCTGACCATTGCCATCGATACCGGCTATGCAGACGATCTCACCTGCGCGAACATCGAAACTTACATTTTTTACTGCATTGTTATGATGCATCTTAGATGCAACAGTCATGTTTTCAACGTGAAGTATAGTCTCCTTAGGCTTTGCCTCTTCTTTGGAAACCACAAGCTTAACATCACGACCAACCATCATGCTTGAAAGGCTTTCCTTCGTTGAATCTTTAATATCTACTGTTCCAATATATTTTCCACGACGAAGTACACTGCATCGATCAGCTACTTCCATGATCTCATTGAGCTTATGAGAAATAAAGAGAATAGATTTTCCTTCCTTGGCAAGACTCTTCATGATCTGCATAAGTTCTTCGATCTCCTGCGGTGTAAGTACTGCTGTAGGCTCATCGAAGATAAGGATCTCATTATCTCTGTAAAGCATTTTCAAAATTTCTGTTCTCTGCTGCATACCAACAGTGATATCAGAGATTTTTGCATCTGGATCCACTTTAAGGCCATATTTATCGGAAAGCTCAACAATCTTCTTTCTGGCTTCATCCTTCTGAAGAAAGCCGTTCTTTGTTGTTTCAACTCCCAGAATAATGTTATCAAGAACAGAAAAACACTGTACGAGCTTGAAGTGCTGATGTACCATTCCGATACCAAGATCATTGGCATCATTAGGATTGTTTATCTTTACTTCTTTTCCATCCTTCTTAATAACACCTTCTTCTGCCTGGTAAAGACCAAAAAGTACACTCATCAGTGTTGACTTTCCGGCACCGTTTTCTCCAAGCAGTGCGTGAATCTCACCCTTCTTTAACTGAAGTGTGATGTTATCATTTGCGACGATTCCCGGGAAACGCTTAGTTATATTAAGCATTTCAATAGCATATGGTGTATCCACTTATTTTTCTCCATCTGTAAATATTATTGCACGACAACATGAGAGAAGGCATTAAGCTTTTCTCTCACACTAAATGATACAACTATAAGTGTGCTGAAGCTCCATGAGTACACAGCACACTTATAATTGTATCAAATAAGGCCGACAAATTAAATAGCATTTGCCGGCCCCTTAATCAATTTTTTAGAGCTTGAAATTACTTGATGTTACCCTGGAAGTTAACCTTAGCTGTTGAAGCTGTAGGCTCTTCTGCAGATACATCGCTTGATACTGTTACAGTACCATCAAACAGATTCTTTACAAGTTCTTTGTAATCATCAACTGTGAATGTATCATTCCATACTGTAGACTCAAGAGGAAGCTCTACGTAGTTAGCTTCAACATCATCTCCAGAAACAAGTCCAAGGTTCTGAATCTGTCCCTTGTACTGATCCCATTCACCAGCCTTAATAGCGTCAAGAAGTGTATCAACTGTAGCCTTAAGACCCTTCATAGCAGATGTGATAGTGATTCCATCACCATACTTGCCATCGATTGTAGCCTTCTGATCTACGTCAACACCGATAACCTTGCCGTCAACCTTTGCAGCTGCCTCTGCTGCTGATGTCCAGATACCGCCACCGCAAGCAAATACAACTTCTGTTCCGCCCTGGTACCATGTATCCATAGCTGCTGTGATATCAGCATCACCAGAGAACTGGTTACCATAAGCATAGTTAACTTCAACATCGCTGAGTCCGAGCTCTGCAGCTGCAGCGTCAGCACCCTGAACAAAGCCATAGCCGAAACGCATAACTGCAGGAACAGCCATACCGCCGAGGAAGCCAAGCTTCTTGTAGCCCATCTTTACAGCAGCTACACCGGCCATATAACCTGAGATCTCTTCCTGATATACTGCACAGTATACATTGTCTCTTGTGTATCCATCTTCACCTGATGCTGAATCAAGATCAGCCTGTGATACATCAAGTGCCACATACATAGCATCAGGATACATATCAGCTGAATTTGTGATAGCTTCAGCAAATGCGTATCCAGGAAGTACGAACACATTATAACCGTCAGCGTAAGCCTTATCGATCATAGCTTCACGATCTGCTGTAGAATCGCCTTCCGGCTTGTAGTATGTGAATTCTACATCGTTTGCCTCTGTCCATGCCTTACACTCTTCGTAAGTTGTCTGGTTGAATGACTGATCAGTGATATCACCGTAATCAGTGATCATAGCAACCTTCATGTCAGATGCTGCTTCGCTGTCAGCTGCTGCAGATGCTGTCTCACCTGCTTCGCTTCCTGCTGTTGCTGTTGATGCTGCGTTGTCTGATGCGCTTGAGCCGCCACATGCGCTGAGTGAGAATGCCATTGTGACGCAAAGAGCCAATGCAACTAACTTTTTCATTGTTTCCCTCCTAGAGTAAAGAAAAAATAAAGAAAATATTCGGTTCCAAAAATTACCGACCTTATCGATTATACCCTTGTGTTTTTTCGAATACAAGTATATTTTCGAATTACTCTATATTTTTCGCAAAAACACCAAAATTTTTATTAAAAAAAACATGATCGCATCGCACTTTGCCAATTTAATACATCAAATTTTTAAAAATAAAAAAGTTTAGGATCTGAAAAACTCAGACCCTAAACTCTATTTTACCTTTTAATTACTTTACGTAATCAGAAGCTGACTGTCCTGCGATTCTACCGAATACTACAAAGTCAGCAACAGCGTTTCCGCCAAGTCTGTTTGCGCCGTGAACACCACCTGTGATCTCACCTGCTGCAAAGAGTCCCGGGATAACTTCGCCGTCAGTATTGATAACTTCTGCCTTAGTGTCGATCTTAACACCACCCATTGTATGGTGAACACCTGCCGTTACATTGATTGCATAGTAAGGTGCTGTGTTAAGCGGGCTTGCAAAGCTTGTACGTCCAAAGTCAGGATCGTTCTTAGCTTCTACATAACCGTTCCATTTATCCATTGTCTCTGCGAATGCTGCAGAATCAACGCCCATAGCGTCACCAAGTTCTTCGTATGTTTCACCTGTTACAGTGTAGCCATTCTTAATATAACCCTGGATAACGTTAGATGCATCTACCATTGCCTGATCAACAACGAGCCAGCTCTTTGAACCTGTCTGTGCGATCTCAGCACCTGCTACAACGTCACGAGTTGCAACTTCGTCGATGAATCTCTTACCTTCCTGGTTGATGAGGATAGCACCGTCACCACGGAGACCTTCTGTAATAAGTGCAGCTGTATTAGCTTCTACTGTAGGATGAGCCTGGATCTGCTCCATATCTACAGTTGCAGCGCCGACAGCTTCTGCCATCTCGATACCCTGACCAAGGATACCAGGTGCATTTGTTGTGATGAAGCCCTTAAATTCAGGCTTATACTTCTCAACCATTTCTGAGTTGGCACCGAAACCACCTGTTGCAAGTACCACTGACTTTGCATTTACAGTGATCTTGTTGCCTGACTTACCCTCTGCTACGATACCAACTGCTTCACCGTTATCATTCATAATGATCTCTTTTGCAGTTGTGTTAAGCTTGATCTCTACACCATGAGATTCAAGATTTGCCTGAAGCTTAGGGATGAGGTATGCACCAACTGAAAGTGTCTTACCTTCTGCATCTACAGGTCTGTGAATTCTCTTAACTGAAGCACCGCCGAACTGAGCAACGCTGTCAAGCGGAGCATCAATTGAAGCAAGCCATTTAATAGCGTCAGCACTGTTCTCTACAAGTGCCTTAACAAGGTCAATGTTGTTGATTCCCTTACCACCGACCATTGTATCAAGCTCCATGAGCTCTACAGAATCAAAGTAACCTGTAGGATTTTCCTGATATGCATCCCACTGAGCCTTAACTTCTTCAGCGAGCTTTGTGATTTCTTCATTATCAGCATAGTTCTCTGCAGCAGACTTAAGTGTCTTCTCAACACCTTCGCCCTCAGCGAACTCATTCTTATCCTGAAGATCAGTCTTTGTTGCGTTCATACCACCAGTTGAACGAACTGAGTTACCACCGACCATAGCCTGGCTCTCAAGTACAACGGCTGTCTTTCCATTTTCAGCCGCTGTGATAGCTGCTGTCATACCGGCTCCGCCGCCGCCGACAACTACTACATCAACGTCAAGTGTCTCATCCTCTGCAGGCTCTGAATCAGCTGCTGCCTGAGGAGCTACATCATACTTTGATGAATCAAGACCCATTGAGTCGAGTGCATTCTTTGTAGCATTCTTAATAGCTTCACTTGTAAGTGTAGCACCGGCGATGCTGTCTACCTGAAGACTCTGGCCCTCAACAATAGCGCCAGGAAGCTGCTCGATAGCCGGAGTACCGATACCCTCTGTTTCCTGCTGCTCTGTAACTGTTATGCTGTAAATAGCATCAGCGTCAGCTGTTACTTCAACAGTAACATCACCGTTTCTTCCCTGTGCAGTACCTGTTCCTGTAAGTGCATCTGCCGGAGCTTCAACGGATGCTGCTGCAGCTGCTCCACTTTCACTTGAAGTTGAAGCTGCTTCCTGAGGAAGATGGTCAGCTCCCCAAATGAGCGCTCCGCCCACTGCTACCGCAACTACGGCAGCGACTATTCTTTTTCCTATTGTGTTCATAGTCCCTCTCATTCCGGACACACGTCCCTAGATTTTTACTGTCCTAAAACAGCATACTTCCTACTTCTACAATATATAATACACGATTCCTATGCATTTTATTGCACATAATCTTCAACATACACCACTTTTTAGGCAGCAGCCGCACCTGCCTTTTCATCATGATGATAAAGTATCTTAAGCACGATCGGTGTGATTATTGAGCTTACTATGATAAGTAGGATAACCGCAGTAAAGAATTTGCTCTCGATCATGCCGGCTTTCAAGCCTCTCTGTGCAACAATAAGTGCAACTTCTCCTCTCGTCATCATTCCAACACCTATCTTAAGGCTGTCATTGCCCTTAAATCCCATAATACGGCTGACTAGACCGCATCCAATGATTTTAGTGATAAGCCCTGTAATGACAAAGCCAATTGAAAAGAGAAGAATCGTTGTATCCAAGGTTGTTAAATTAGTCTGAAGTCCGATACTTGCAAAAAATACCGGTCCAAAGATCATATATGAGTTAATATCCATCTTCCTTGTAATGTAAGGTGAATCCTCAAGCGAACTTAATATAACTCCCGCACAATATGCGCCGGTGATATCTGCCACCCCAAAATACTTATCTGCTATATATGAAAGTGCGAAAGCAAGAGCAAGGCTTATTATGGGAATTCTCTGTGTATGCGGATACTTTGTATCAAGTATCTTCATCACACGGAAAATGACATATCCGATAACTGCGACCAGTACAAAGAATAAAACCGTCCTTAACGCCACAGCTGAAAGGCTCTGTGAAGGGTCTTTCATTCCAATCACAGCAGTGAGGACGAGTATGCCGATCACATCATCTATGATTGCCGCACTCATAATAGTCGTTCCGACGTTTGTTTTGATCTTTCCCAGTTCTTTTAATGCAGAAACTGTGATGCTCACAGACGTCGCAGTAAGTATCGTTCCAATAAACAGTGCACTTAAAAAGTGCTCAGTCCCCGGAGTTGCGAAGCCATAGAAGCACTGATAAAGTATCGTTCCTCCGATCATCGGAACAGCAACACCCATACATGCTATGAGCAGAGCCTTGACCCCTGTCCTTTTAAGTTCATTGATATTAGTCTCCAGCCCCGCGCTGAACATAAGGAGTATAACACCTATCTCAGCCATTCCCGAAAGAAAATCATTTTCTGATACAATATTGAGCAGACTCGGTCCTATCAAAAGCCCCGCAACGATTTCTCCTGCAACCTGTGGTGCTTTGAATCTTCTCGCGATAAGCCCGAATGCCTTTGCAAATATAATAATTATCGCAATGTTTCTTAAAATCTCCAACGTATCCATTATACAACCCTCTCCATAAAAAAGACCGGTTCTATCACAGAACCGGTCAGATAACACGATTAAGATAAATCAAATTACTTATTTACAGCATCCTTTACTGCTTTACCAGCCTTAAATTTCATAGATTTTGATGCCTCGATCTTGATCTCTTTACCTGTCTGAGGGTTTCTTCCCGTACGAGCTGCACGCTCTGAAAGCTCAAATGTTCCAAAGCCAATAAGCTGTACCTTATCTCCACCTGCAACTGCCTCTGTTACTGAAGCTGTAAATGCGTCAATAACCTCAGCTGCCTGCTTTTTGCTGATCTGTGCCTTCTCTGCTACTTTTGCTGTTAACTCCTGCTTGTTCATTTGAATGAACCTCCACTTCCCCATTAGTGTATGCGATACCGCATTTAATCTGTATTACTCTATGTAGAATAGCGCATTTGTTCACCTTCGTCAATATTTTATCGGGATTCTTTGCGCTCAATCCTCTCTCTGCGTTCAGTAGTATGAGTATAGATATCGCTTTTTTCCTGCAGTTTCAGGCCTTCTTTAGATTCATAGCAATAAGCATTTCCCTGCATTCCAACATTTTTCATCTGCTTATATAAAACAAAATAAATTATCGCCGAAAGTGCGATTCCGCTGATAGCTGTGATCATCTCGTCTTCAAATATCGTCCATCCAATAGCTGCACCTATAAAGCACATTCCAACGATCCAAAGGATCGACTTAAGAATCGATATCGGAAGGTTTCCAACCATTTTTCCTGTCTGTCCATTCATCGCAAACATGAAATTTTTATCATTCCATTTAGTATTTAAAAGCCACACCGGAAGCATACCGTATTCAATTTTTTCACCCTTAAAGACTTCTTCATGCGAACGGGTATTTACAGTATCATATCCGTGGACAGTACTTTTAAGCTCGCTTTCCAGCGTAGCATTGGCACGGGCAGTTGCCCTCACCATGCATTCTTTTTTCGAAACATCATATTTATTTGCCGAATACCCCGGAAGATATTCCAACTTGAATTCCTTCAGATCCTCATAATTAAAGGGTTCTATAGAGTCCATAAGATCATCGGCCATTTTAGAAGATGCATCCACCGGTATCTTTTCAAAATAAAGGGAACCTGATCTTACCGCATCATAGTGTCTGGTAGTTATGATCCTGACATCACCATGTGTATGAACCGAGGTTTTTTCAGCCTGATAAAACCCGCTGCCCTCTGCTGTTCCGCTATAAAACCAGAAAGGAACATATACGCCCTGTATCTCCTCTAAATGATTTTGTACCACAAAGGAATTGGGCAGCAGCAATTTATGTTTGTAAAAGCCTTTAAGAGCTTCTACTGCTTTCTTTTTATCCTTCACAAACGGAATACAGTAATCCGGATGCTCACTTCCGCTTAATCTTCCCGGTATGATAGTCGGATTTCCGCAATACGGACAGCTTGTAGCCGCCGTTGTCTCTTCGCAGACCAGCTCTGCTCCGCACGTAGAACATATATATCCCTTAAAAGTACCTTCAGATGATGTGTAGCTCTCGCGCTCATTTTCTTCAGCGTTTTTATTTTTGTCTTTATAAAGCTCTTCTATCTCAGCAACATCAAATGTACTAAGGCAAAAATCACACTTGAGCTTTGCACTATCTGCATCGTAATGAAGCGGTCCTGTGCAGTTAGGACACTGGTACGCTGTGTTTTTATCAGACATTATTTTCCTCTCCTGGAAAAGCGCCCCCGCCTTTTATGCGGGGCAGCCGCTTACTTTCTTTCGAACTGTGAGTTGTAGAGATTTGTATAGAATCCATTCTTGCTCATCAATTCTTCGTGATTTCCCTGCTCTATGATGTGTCCATCCTTCATAACAAGGATCACATCCGCACTTCTGATCGTCGAAAGACGATGTGCGACAATAAAGCTTGTACGTCCCTTCATAAGCTTATCAAAGGCTTCCTGTATCAATACCTCAGTTCTTGTATCAATACTTGAAGTAGCCTCATCGAGTATGAGCATAGGAGGCAGGCAGAGCATTATCCTTGTGATACACAAAAGCTGCTTCTGACCCTGACTAAGACTGTCATCTGTGATAACAGTATCAAGCTTTTCAGGAAGTTTTCTTATAAACTCCCAGCTATGCGCTTCTTTAGCCGCCTCGATGATATCCTCATCCGTCGCATCAGGCTTTCCGATATTTATATTATCCCTTGCAGAAGCATGTTTAAGCCATGTCTCCTGAAGCACCATTCCATAATTCTTTCTCAGCGAATGTCTGGAAACTCCATAAATATCTGTTCCATCTACTATTATATTTCCCTGATCAGCATCGTAGAATCTCATGAGAAGGTTTATCATTGTCGTTTTACCGCATCCTGTAGGTCCAACGATCGCTATTTTCATACCGGGCTTTGCCTTAAGTGAAAAGTTCTCAATGAGTTTCTTATCTTTGACATAGCTGAAATATACGTTTTTCAGCTCGACATTTCCTTCTGCAGCAGGCATCTCTCCGGATTCCTCTGTTTCAGGTTCAGCCTCGATAAGGTCAAATATACGCTCAGCACACGCAAAGGCATTCTGAAGCTCTGTGATAACAGAACTTATATCATTAAAAGGCTTCATATACTGATTTGCATAGTTTAAGAGAACTGAAAGATCACCAACAGTCAGTGCTCCATTTAAAATTCGAATAGCTCCGATAAGTGCTACTGCCGCATATATTACAGAATTTACAAATCTTGTACTTGGATTCGTAAGACTCGAGAAGAATATTGCCTTCTGACTATAATTCTGAAGTTTTATATTGATCTCATTAAAACGCTCTGATGATCTGTCTTCATAGCCAAAAGCCTTTACAACCTTTGAATTTCCAACCATTTCATCGATAAGAGCTGTTTCCTGTCCACGTGCCTCACTCTGCTTCTTAAACATGTCAAAAGAACGCTGCGCTATAAACTTGGCAACGAAGAAGCTGAGCGGTGTTAAAACAATGACTATGAGTGTTATCACGATACTCTTACTCAGCATGAAAACAAGAGTAATGATAATTGTTATAATTCCGGAAAAAAGCTGTGTAAATCCAAGCAAAAGGCCGTCAGAAAGCTGATCTGCATCTGCGATCACACGACTCACTATATCACCTGATTTATGCCCGTCAAGATACTTAAGCGGAAGGCGCTGTATCTGATTTATCGCCCTGGATCTGATATCCCTCACGATCCTATAAGTAAGCGCATTATTAAGCAGGCTCATGATCCATGTTGCAGCTGATGCAACAATGATCAACACGAGAATTTTTGCGAGATAACTTCCAACTATCTGAAAATCAACATTACCCTTGGCAATGATCCCATCGATCGCCTTACCAAAAAGAATCGGAACATATAACTGTAAAAGTACAGATACTCCGGCGAGAATAACGCTCAGATAGAGCATAAATCTATATTTTCCTATAAGGTCAAAAACTTTTTTTATCGTATCCTTTTTCATGCCTGTGCCACCTCCGATCTAGCATTTTCTTTACGCTGCTCGGGGAACTGCGAATAGTATATCTCCTGATATACATGAGAATTTTTAAGAAGCTCGGCATGTGTTCCTTTACCGACAAGCTTGCCGTCGTCAAGGACAAGGATCTGATCTGCTTCCATAATACTTGAAGTACGCTGCGAAACTATGAATATCGTCGTACTTCCGGAAATTCCTCTAAGCGCATGTCTTAAAGCGGCATCTGTGGCGAAATCAAGTGCGCTGGCACTATCATCCAAAATAAGGAACTCCGGCTTTTTAACAAGTGCTCTTGCAATCGTTAAACGCTGCTTCTGACCTCCGGAGAGGTTTCTGCCGTTCTGCTCGATCTGATGATCAAGCTTATTTTCTTTTCCTTCAACAACGCCATCGGCCTGGGCTATCTTCAACGCATCCCAGATCTCTTCATCTGTCGCATTTTCATTGCCCCACTTCATATTGTCACGAACTGTTCCTGCAAAGAGTACCGCCTTCTGTGGAACAACTCCGATACGTTCTCTGAGCGTCGCTTCTGTATAACTTTTAACATCAACGCCGTCAAGCTTAACTACTCCGGAATCGACATCATAAAAACGGCTGATAAGATTTACAAGACTTGATTTACCACTGCCTGTACCGCCTATGATTCCGATGACATCGCCCTTTTCAGCCTTAAAGCTGATATTTTCAAGAGCAGGATCTCCATCTTTAGAGTATGAAAAATAGACCTTGTCAAATTCAACTGTTCCGATTTCTGTTGTCTCAGCATCCCTGTCTGCAAATTTTATAGATGATTTTTCGTCCAGCACATTTGCTACTCGTGCTGCGCAGGCAAGTCCTTTATTGATCGTTACACTAAGTGATGCCATTTTAATAAGCTCAACGATCATCTGTGCCATATAATTGTAAAGAGCGACCACATCACCCTGCTGGATCGAACCAAGGCTCACTCTTAGCGCTCCTTCCTTAATAAGGTAAATTGTCGCAATATTGATCATCACATAGGTAAGCGGGTTCATAAGTGAAGAAATACCGCTTGTAAATTCGTTGATCTTTGTCAGTGCATTGTTCTTATCATCGAATTCATTTATCTCTTCATCTTCCTTACAGAAAGCTCTTATAACACGCACTCCATTGAGATTTTCTCTTGTGTGCTCTGTCACCTCATCGAGTTTTGCCTGAACCTTCTTAAAAAGCGGTATTACCGCAAAGGTGATTCCAAAGACAACAACCGCAAGTGCCGGAACTGCTGCCACAAATACCAGCGCACAGTTATAGTCGATCGTAAATGACATTATCATTGAGCCAAAAACGATAAACGGACTTCTTAGAAGAAGTCGTAATGCCATATTCAATCCACTCTGCACCTGATTGATATCACTTGTAAGACGTGTGATAAGAGTTCCTGAACCGATCTGATCGAGCTCCTTATAAGAGAGCTTTTGAATATGATCAAACGTATCCTGTCTCAGTTTCGTTGCAAATCCGACACTGCTCTTTGCAGCAAAGTACTGTGCCGTAACACTGCTTGCTAATCCAACTGCAGCCAGTAATATCATCATTAATACCCTAGTTACACAATAGATTAGATTTCCCGAGGAAATACCATTATTGATAATATCTGCAACTACTAATGGTACCAAGAGATCAAAAAATGCTTCTAACATCTTAAAGAGAGGAGCCAGAGTTGCCTCTTTTTCGTACCCTTTAAGATACCTCATCAATCTCATCATAACTTTATACCTCCATATTCTAACCTTTTTAAAATAACATCTGTATTATTTTGATTCAAGTCGTACTTGTCTTTAGGATTGCAAAATGCTAACATATCTGTGTTCAATACAAATTCACTTCCAAAATCGAGGTATCTATGAAAATCAACAAGTATCTTGAAAACAAAATGCCCGCTGCTCCGCTCAAAATTATTGTAATGGACAGCATTAAAGAGCTCGGAGAGCAGGTAAACAACTACCTTGTCGAATTCAGACGTGACATCAATCAGCCTTATCATGATTCGCCTGCATTCGAAGGCTACAGAATGGACAACTATACCATCAACTTCAGCACACCAAGATTTGGTTCAGGTGAAGGTAAAGCTGTTCTTAACGAAACAGTCCGCGGTAAGGACCTCTACATCATGCTCGATGTATTAAACAATTCCCTTACCTACAAGATGCATGGCTATCAGAATTACTATTCTCCTGATGACCACTTTATGGATCTTAAGAGACTAATCGCAGCAACGGCCGGAAAGGCTCATCGTATCACTGTAATCATGCCTTTCATGTATGAAAGCCGTCAGCACAAGAAAACAAGCCGTGAGTCTCTTGACTGTGCACTGATGCTTGAAGATCTTTATGCAATGGGCGTATCACGCGTAATTACGTTCGATGCTCACGATCCTTCAGTACAGAATTCCGCACCGCTCAGCGGTTTTGACAATTTCACACCTTTCTATCAGTTCCTTAGAACTCTTCTCGCCAATATCGGTGATCTGAAGATCGACAAGGAACACACACTTGTTATCTCTCCTGATGAAGGTGCTCTTAATCGTGCTGTTTATTTTGCAAACGTTATGGGCGTTGATACAGGTATGTTCTATAAGAGACGTGATTATACACAGATCGTAGACGGAAAAAATCCTATCGTTGCCCACGAATTCCTCGGAGACAACGTTGAAGGAAAAGATGTCATCATAGTTGATGATATGATCTCATCCGGCGGAAGTATGATCGATACAGCCCGTCAGCTTAAGAAGATGAATGCAAAGCGTGTATTTATCTGCTGTACATTCGGAATCTTTACAGACGGAATGGAGGCTTTTGACGATGCTTATAAGAAGGGCTATTTCGATAAGGTAATCTGTACAAATCTTACCTACAGAAGGCCTGAGCTCAACGACCGCCCTTACTTCCTTGTAGCTGATATGTCTAAGTTCCTTGCATCTATCATTGATTTCTCAAATCATGATGTATCTATGGAAAAGGTTATCACACCTACAGAGAAGATCCGCAAAGTTCTTGACCGCTACAATTCTGTTGAAGGAACTATCGAAGAATAATAAATTCGGAGGGAATAATGGATTATTCTTTCTTTGCAATGATATCAAGGCTCCGCTGGATAGACCGCTGGGCTCTGATGAAAAACTCCTCTAAGGAAAATCTGAGTGATCATTCCCTTGAGGTGGGCATGCTCAGTCATGCCCTTGCAGTTATAGGCAACAAGCGCCTGGGCAAAGATCTGGACGCAGATAAATGTGCACTCTTTGGTATGTACCATGATGTTTCAGAAATACTTACCGGAGATATGCCAACCCCTGTAAAATATTTTAATGCAGAAATTGCAAACGCATATAAGAATATCGAAAAGGATGCCTGTGAAAGGCTCCTTTCCCTCCTTCCTGAAGATCTTTATGAAAGCTATTCTTCATTGCTTATTCCTGACAACGAACAGTTTCACTATGAAATGCTGCTCGTCAAAGGCGCTGATAAGCTCTCAGCCTACATAAAATGTCTTGAGGAAAAGAAATCAGGAAATCTTGAATTTGCAAATGCCGAAAAATCCACTCTCCAGGCACTCCATAAGCTTGATCTTGAAGAAGTGGAAATATTCCTCAAGGAATTCATACCCGCATATTCCAAGACTCTTGACGAGATCAAACCATAAAAAAAAGAGGCACAGGCTTGAAACCTGTGTCTCTTTTAGCTTATCAGTGAACTGAACTCAAGCTGTCCATCTTCATCTTCTTCAAGCGAAGACTGCTCTACCTTCACTTCTTCATTATTTTCAACCGGAACTTCTGCTTCATCTATAGCATTGATTTCTACAGACTCTTCATTCTCCGCTGCCTCACCCTCGATCACCTGAAGGTTCGGATTCTTAATTGCTTCATCAGCAAGCTTTGCATTATATTCATCTATCTCCGGAAGCCTAACATTATGACCGCATCCATTGCAAACTGCAACAAGACCATTAATCATAACCGGAGCTTCTGCTCTACTCTTAAGATATGAAATTGTATGCTCTATAACTGTGTATGCAGCATCCTCGCTGTTACAAATTCCGCAGTAATGCTTACCCTTTAGTCTTGGCTTTCTAATCATTATTTCCTCCTAAACATGAGTTCGAGAACACATTTTACGATTTATTTTCATTGCTGTCAAGTTATGTTTTCTCAATTTTCTTAACAAATATTTCTGCCCACGCCGGAAGAAAACCTGATCTTATCGCCACATCCTGCGACAATGAATGACTTTCAGAAGTTCCATAATAAGGCAATATTCCCTTTTCAAGGATCTTTTTCTTCAAACTGTCTACGAGAAATACTGCTAACCCGTGATGTTCATATTCTGGCAAAACGTCGATTCCTATCTGCCACATATATTTTCCATCGTCTGAGGCTCCAGCCACAGCTATAGGTCTGCCTTCGTCAAATGCGGCAACTGCTAATCTGTCAGGCTGTGTTTTTGATTCAGGCAGCGCATGCGGAAAAACTTTATGATCTGTAACCTCTTTAACCGCATCGTCTTCGTACCAGCGCACCTCATAGGGGCATTCAAGCTCATACTCTTCAGCATACTCATCCGGCAGAAAATATATATGTGTATCATGAATCTTAAGTCCTGATTCCATGAGCTTTTTATCAAGCCTTCTCAAATTACCAAATTCACAGAACCACTCGGGCTTATACTTTTCATAGCTCTTTTTTGTCCATTCCATAAGTCTTTCAGAAGCCATGATATAAGCATCTCCCTTAAAGATCACAGCTCTGAAATCATCACTCATTCCTTCAAAAATCCTGGCTCCGCTCAGCCTTTTAGAAGGATTTATCATTATCCTGTAATTATTCTCACATTCCTCCGAGCAGTTAGTATCAAGCCTGAACTGCGCCCGTGCCATTTCCTCAATATTCATTACTCTCTATTAACCTTTAGTTCCTTCTTCTTTATGTACATTTTTTCATCAGCCCGGTTCATAATAGCCTCAAATTTTTCTTCTCCCAGATTTCCCTCTGAGTAACCGTAAGCTATTCCAAAAGGATAATCTTTGTAATTTCCGATATCCCTGACCGCAAGTTGAAGCTGGGTCATCTCAAATTCAACTATCTTTTCATCCGGCTGACGATATATCGCAGCGAACTCATCTCCGCCTATACGATAAATACGCCATGCTGTCTTCATCTGCTCCGAGATCGCATGTGCACTTGTTATTATAAAATCATCTCCCAGAACATGTCCAAAATTATCATTAACTACTTTTAGGTTATTTAAATCGAATATCACTATACCGATTTTTTCATCACTTTTTTCAAAGCGCTTCTGATCTTCTTCATACGAATTCTTATTCCTGACTCCTGTGACCAGATCAGTATAAGCCCGCTGCCTGTACGTATCTACAGGATTTTGAAGAGCAAAAAACATTGCAAACGTCATTATCGTTCCGCATCCGCCTGTAGCAAGCAACTCCGGATAAAATATCTGATACACAAGCACTCCTGTCATCGTGATCTGTGCCGGGAGCAATAATTGTATGAATCCTTTGTTCATTACTCTGCGCCTCAGAACAATTATTATCATACTGCTTCCGATAAATATAAAGCTCAGAAAAAATCCCGCATAGACCGAAAGTCCTGCAGTATATGCCGTTACTTCACCCTGAATATAATTTATTGGTAAAAAAGGAGTTATCACTATATCGAGCAGCGCTATACCATACGTCACCAGACGGATTTTTTTCAGTGAACGCCTGGAATATGCTGCAGAAAATATATAGGTAAACATTTCTGTAGTATATAGCAGCGCAGTATCGATAAGCATCATATGAAGTGCTTTATTCAATGGAAAAGGAATTTTATCTGTATTATTGACAGTATATGTTGTGATCAAATCCATAAGAGCATGAACTGCAGCAAAAAAAGCAATTCGTATAAAGTGCTTATCTTTGGCAGAATGTGCTGTTTTTAAGCAGTATGCTACAAGAAAACTAAGTGCTGTGACGCAAACGATCTCTTCTCGTAAAAATAGAATAATATTAGTCATACCCCTCATCCCCTAGCAGTGCATTCTTTGATTTATACGGGCCACACAAACTCAATAAAAATCAAAAAGAGTGTTAAGCAAAAACAGCTTAACACTCTTATTATATCATAGCAAAGATTTTTACCGGCTGATATTTAGTTCAAAATCAAGTACATTCCAAGATCACTGTATGCATATCAGTTCTTAGCTTTAACTTTCTGGAAGATACTCTGCAGTACGATAAAGAATGTAAGAAGGAGTGCAATTGTAATTCTTACCCACCATGATGAAAGTGTACCCTGGAAAGATATGAATGATTCAATTGTACCTCTTATCATACAGCCAAAGAGTGAACCAAATACGTTTCCTACACCACCTGTTAAGAGTGTTCCACCGATTACTGCACCTGCGATAGCATCCATTTCAAATCCCTTGGCCTGCTCAACGAATCCTGCCATTGTGTTCATGCAGAAAAGAATTCCACCAATTGAAGCAAGGAAGCCATCAAGAACATATACAAAGAACTTTGTCTTCTTTACGTTAAGTCCCATGAGCATTGCTGACTGCTCATTACCACCTATTGCATAAATACTTCTGCCGAACTTTGTGTACTTAAGTACAACAAACATAACCACAAGGATCACAAGAGCAATGATAACTGAAGGATAGATGAACGGGTACATCATTTTACCATGCTTGTTCATTGTTCCGAATAAAGGAATTGTGATCTTTTTCTGTGCAATTGCTGAGAATGTCTCATTTGTGATAGAGATCATCTGAGTACTTATAACTGCTGTCATTCCTCTTCCGAAGAACATACCTGCAAGTGTGATAATGAAAGGCTGAATGTTGAGGTATGAAATAAGGAAGCCCTGTACTGAACCATATATGATACCGATGAAAAGAACGAACAGCATTGAAGCCCATGCGCCCCAGTTCTTATTCATCATCAGATCTCCAAGTATCATACAATCCATGGCTACCAGAGAACCTACTGAAATATCAATTCCGCCTATGATCATTACCATCGTCATTGATGTAGCAATTACAATAAGTCCGGCATTGTTAACAAAAAGATTTAAGAAAACCTGAGGTTTTGCAAATCCCTGCTTATTAAAGATGATCATTCCTGCTATATACATCACGAAGAACATCACAATTGTTATTGCAAGGAGGAACTTATTTGTGTCTATATCCTTGAATTTTTTCATGACTGTACTGCCTCCTTAATCAGATTTTTTTTTTCGGCACCTGTCTTTTTATGATGTTTGATAAGCTTATAAAGCTCAGGTGACTGAAGTGAAACGATGATTACAACAACAATTGCCTTGTAAACAGGAAGCTGATCTGATGATACGCCCATTGCATAAAGGCTTGTTGTAAGAGCCTGAATAGTGTATGCGCCGATAAGTGAACCAGGAAGAGAGAATTTACCACCTGCAAGTGAGTTGCCGCCAAGAGCAACTGCGAGAATCGCATCCATCTCAACATTAAGGCCGATATTATTAGCATCACAAGAATAAATTCTTGATGAATAGATAACACCTGCGATACCTGCCATAAGACCACAGATCATGTAGCAAAGGAACTGAATCTTTACAGGATTAAGACCTACAAGTCTTGCAGCTTTTGCATTGATACCTACTGTCTGAACATAAAGTCCGAATGCAGTATATTTAAGGAACAAAGCTGCTACAACGATCATAAATATAGCAACATATATAGGTGCCGGAACCGGATTATGACCAAACTGAGAACCGATTACCTTATATGCATCTACACGGATATATGTGATCTGACCTCTTGTAATAAGCTGTGCAATACCACGTCCTGCTGTGTAAAGGATAAGTGTCGCAACCATAGGCTGAATCTTAAGGCTTGCAACTAAGAAACCATTCCACATGCCACAAAGAACTGCAACCAAAAGTCCTGCAAGAATGGCAACTGCAAGCGGTGCATGAAATTCACTTACTGAATCTGTTCCGCCTGAAAGGATATTTGTGATAACTGCTGCTGCAACTGCTGCAATAGCACCTACTGAAATATCAGTTCCGCCTGAACTTGATGCAACAAGAGTCATACCGATTGCAAGTATCGCAAGCTCTGATCCTCTGTTGATAACATCAATGATATATCCGTAAAGAACACCGTTATTTATTGAAATATTAAAGAAATCAGGTGTCTTTATCAGGTTAATAAGAAGTACGACTACCAAACATGCTATTGGCATGAAAAGACGTTTTTTGGTAAGGTCCTTCAATGAGAATCCCTTATTATTCATTACTCATTTCCTCCTGCGATCGCTTTCATGATGTTCATCTGGTCGATCTCCTGCTCTCCAAGCTCTCCGACCTTTCTGCCATCTCTCATAATGAGCATACGGCTGCAGGTACGGATCATTTCTTCAATTTCAGATGAAATGAACATTACTGTCATACCATCAGATGCGAGTTTAAGAACAAGTTTCTGAATTTCTGTCTTTGTTCCTACATCAATTCCTCGTGTAGGCTCATCGAGAATAAGGAAATCAGGATTTGTAAGAAGCCATCTTGCAATGATAACTTTCTGCTGATTACCACCTGAAAGCTGCTTAATTGGAGTTTCACGACTTGCTGTCTTGATCTGAATCTCCTTAATATATTTATCAGCAAATTCTTCCTGTTCTTTTCTTGAGATCAGCTTGAACATTCCTCTTCTTGCCTGAAGTGCGATAATAATATTCTCTCTTACAGAAAGGTCTGCGATAATTCCCTCTTCCTTTCTATCCTCAGGAAGATATGCCATACCATTCTTGATTGCATCGATCGGAGCACCTATCAAAAGCTTCTTTCCCTTAAAGTCAAGCTCACCTTCATCTGCCTTATCAGCTCCGTAAATACTTCTGACAAGCTCTGAACGTCCTGAACCCAAAAGTCCTGCAAGTCCGATAACCTCGCCCTTATGAAGAACAAGATCGAATGGCTTGATGGTACCTTTATGGCCAAGTCCCTTAGCTTCAAGAATAACTTCATCCTTCTTTGTAGAGCCGCCTTCACTCTTGATCTCAGCAAGATCATCAAAGCTCTTACCCATCATCTTTGCAACAAGATCAACTCTTGGAAGATTCTTTGTTTCATATTCGCCAACTAAAGTACCGTTTCTAAGTACTGTAATATGCTCTGCAATTCTATACACCTGCTCAAGGAAGTGAGTAACGAAGACAATACCGACACCCTGCTTCTTAAGTCTCTCCATTAGCATAAAGAGCTTTTCTACTTCCTGATCATCGAGTGATGATGTAGGCTCATCCAAAATCAATACCTTACAATCCATATCAACTGCTCTGGCGATAGCAACCATCTGCTGCATAGCAATTGAATAATTTGAGAGAACCTTAGTTACATCAATATTTATATCCAGACTCGAAAGTAATTCCTGGCTCTTTCGATTCATTGTTTTCCAATCTATAAGTCCAAATTTCATCGGCTCACGGTCTGCATAAAGATTCTCAGCAACCGTAAGATTTGAGCAGAGGTTTACTTCCTGGTAAACCGTGCTTATACCTTTTCTCTGCGCATCCTGTGGTGACTTGATAACAACCGGATTACCCTCGATTCTTACTTCACCACTATCCATTTCATAATCTTTAACTCCTGTAAGTACCTTGATCAAAGTAGACTTTCCGGCACCATTCTCACCCATCAGCGCGTTAACTTCACCTTTTCTCAGCTTGAAGCTTACGTCTGTCAGGGCTTTTACGCCAGGGAAAGTCTTGTTGACATTTTTCATTTCCAGTACGACTTCGTCCTTCATCTGCTATCCCTCTCTTTAGAAAGAGGCGGAACCATTTCGTTCCGCCCCTGTTTTTTCATTTCTTCCGGTGCCTCTAAACCCCGTCTGAAACACATCGTTGTTCAGAGACCAATTCGGAATAAGCCTGGTTCTGAACGACTATCAATTAATATGCACGAGCGTCAAGAACATCCTGTGTAAGGAGTGTTACAGGGTAATCTGTGCCATCAACATTAACACTTGTTACTGTGTCATCAGCAGAGAACTGAGACTCAGCGATGTATGAATCGTGATCAAGTGTTTCACCAGCCTTAAGCTTCTGAACATACTGTGTAAGAACTGGACCATAAAGTGGGTTACACTCAGTATTTACAAGGATTGAACCATCAAGTGTATCTGTAAGACCTGCATTTGTAGCATCGAATGACATGATAAGGATATCGCCGTTTGCAATATCTGTACCAACCTTCTTACCAGCTGCTTCGATAGCATCTCTTGCACCAAATGCCTCGTTATCATTCTCACAATATACAACATTTACATCATCAGACTGCTTAAGGATAGACTCCATAACTTCCTGTCCCTTAGCCTGTGTAAACTCACCTGTCTGCTGTGATACAACATTCCAGCCATTCTCTTCTGCTGCTGCATCAAATGCTGCTGTACGTCCGATCTGAGCTGAAGCACCGATTGTACCCTGAATGTCAACGATGTTAACTGCATCTGTATATCCCTTAGCTTCAAGATATGCCTTAAGGTATGCACAAGCCTTCTTACCTTCAAGCTCGAAGTCTGAACCGATCCAAGCTGTGTAAAGTGAAGAATCAGAAACATCAACCATACGGTCAACTACGATTACAGGAATACCTGCATCAGCTGCTTCCTGAAGCGGCTGATCCCAACCTGTCTCTGTTACAGGATCAAGGATGATGTAATCAACATCCTGGCTGATGAAATCACGGATTGCCTTGATCTGGTTCTCCTGCTTCTGCTGAGCATCATTGAAAATAAGGTTATAACCATTCTCTGCTGAGAATGCGCTCTTTACTGAATCTGTACATGCTGTTCTCCAGTCAGACTCTGCACCAACCTGTGCAAAACCGATGTTAAGAACATCCCCATCATTCTTAGCTACTTCATCTGCTGCTGACTCAGACTCAGCTGCTGCCTCTGTTGAAGCTGCTTCTGATCCTGCTGCTTCTGTTGAAGCTGCCTCTGATGCTGCTGCCTCTGTTGAAGCTGCCTCTGATGCTGCAGGAGCTTCTGAAGCTGCAGGTGCTTCTGACGGTGCGCTTGATGATGATCCACAGCCTGTCATAATACCAGCTGCCATTGCTGTGCACATGAAGATTGCTAATGCTTTCCTTTTCATACCAAAATATCCTCCTTAAATGTACTTGATGGCTTTTGCCATCCCCCGTTATTTTATTGTGATTTGGTTTGGTAAGTTTTTACTTATTTCCTCTTCACATTTATGAGTATAGTATATAAATGTACTAACATCCATGCATAAATTTAATACAAATGTGTTATTTTTTACTCATTTATGAATCAGATATGAACAAAGTATAATTTTTTTATCAATGAATGTTTGTTTTTTTATTAAAATTTGATGCAAATGTCACAAAAAAAGAGAAGAATACCAAAATTTGTTAGTATTCTTCTCTTACTTGTATTTTTTTACTGTTTCGGAATTACAACTTCTATCCTTGTCCCATCGCCATATTGACTATATACCCTGACTCCATACTCTCCTCCATAATAAAGCCTGAGTCTCTGTGCCACGTTAGCGATTCCAAAGCCTGAATTGTCTTCAGAAGGCTCGACAGTACCATCCGCCAGTCCCTTAAACCTCTTTAATTCTTCATCCGTCATTCCAATTCCATTATCCGAAACAATTATCTTAATGCTTCCTTCAAATTCCTCTGCATTAATTGAGATCTTACCACCGCTCCGTTTATTCTTTATCCCATGATAAAGCGCATTTTCAACAAGCGGTTGTAAAGTCATCTTTAAGATCTTATAATTCATAAATTTTTCCGGAATATCTATATCATAAGTTAATATATCCCTGTACCTAAAGGACTGGATCTGTAAATATGCATCAATATGCTTTAATTCTGCAGCGATAGTTATAAAATCATGTCCGCCGGAAAGTGTAGTCCTAAAAAACTGAGAAAGAGAGGTCACAAGCTCAGCGACCTGCTGTTTCTGATCATCTTCAGACAGCCACACAATATTATCGAGCGTATTATACAAAAAATGTGGGCTTATCTGTGCCTGAAGCAGCTTCATTTCGAGCTTTTTAGAATTAACCTGTTCTTCTTTGATATTTTCTACCAGCTCACCAATTCTTTCAGTCATACGGTTAAAACTTCTATTTAAAATAGTAATTTCATTTTCATCTCCGCCATCCTGATCTGACCTTACCTCGAAATTACCCTGCCCCACAAGTTCCGTCGCTTTTACAAGCTCAGCAACAGGCTGAGTGATACTTTTACTGATCATAGTTGACTGTCCCAGAGCAAAGATCATTGCCATGATCGCCACAATTACAGAAAAAAGCAGGATCATATTTTTCTGATGATCCATCCCAGCCCGTACAGTCTCCATATGCTCCGCTTCGTAATATATATATTGTGAGATATTTTCCTGTATCAACTCTGTCAAAATATATATATTATTATCAAGACTCGTTACATTCGTATCATAGTCTACTCCCTCTTCAAGCGCTCTGTTCAGATTATTCACATTGGCCTGAAGAGTATCCAACAACTTACCTATTATTATTAGCTGATCATTGGCTTTCTGCGTTGAAGCTCTCTTTTTAAGCTTATTGAAAACATTTTTTGCACCAATTATCATCGAATCCGGATTTTCCAGATTTAACTTATCATGCACCTTGTCCTTAGTAATAGACCTTGCAACCATCTGATACATCACTGCATCCATTTCAGGCTTGAAAACCGTATTATACTGATTGGCAAGTGTAACATTCTGAACAATAGAATCATACTTTGTGCAAAAATCATTTAAGACATAACCAAAAAAAAGTGTCAGGATCACCATAGGTATTATAAAACCTGCTGCTATGGCTGTAAGACGCCTGCTTATAGAATATTTATCCAATTTAATTGCCTTCATCAATTATCACCCTCTTGTATTTATTTATGACTTTTCAATACGCATATCAAAGCCACACAATCAGGACTTTCCTCTGGATCTATATTCTCTGGTTGTCATTCCCTGAGTCTTCTTAAACATAAAGCTGAAATAATGCGGATCCTTATACCCGACCTTATACGCAATTTCAGAACTTCTTAAATTCGTAGTCATAAGAAGTTCCTTTGCCTTGTCCATCCTTTTTCCTATCAAATATTCAATAAAAGTAACCCCTACTTCCTGTGAAAAAATTGTTGAAAAATGATTTGGACTTATATTCGCTATAGAAGCCACCGCATTTAATGAAATATCATCCTTCTCAAAGTTCTCATCTATATAAGCAATAACCTTCTTTAATACTACACTATACTTTTTAACAGAATTGCTATCTCTCAGTTTGATGGCCTTTTCAAGCCCTTCACTCAGATATTCCTCTGCTTCACCAAAGTTACTTATACTTTTTACAGCTGTATTTATATCTGCAAAATCATTGCCCAAATCCTTCGTATCATATCCAAGATCCCTTATAAAACCTACAATTGCAAAATAAAGATCCATAACGATATAGTTCAGGAACAACAATGATTTAACATTTTTCTCATCATATGAAGAAAATACTTCTTCAACAAAATGATTGACCTCGCTTGCAGATCCACTTCTAAGAAACTTTTCAAATACCTTACGATTTTTTTCATTAGTATCAACCGCGCTGACATCTACATCTAATTGAGCACCTCTGGCTGCATCCAGGTCAGACGCTCTCACTACCTGATTAGGCTCCCTAAAGTATCTATATGAAAATGCCCAGTTTGCATCATCATAAGATTTTCCAACCTCACTTAGCCTATTAACGATATTACCAAGTCCACAAAAATAATCAGCATCCTCAACTTCAGAATTTATTTTCTTAAGCTGCTCAATCACTGTACTCATTGCTGCATTTACATTTTCTTCGCTTTCGCCCATAACTAAGAGTGCGAAACCTTCTGTTCCTCTGTCGAAATAACAGCATTCATCTATCTCATTGATAAAATTCATCACCTTTCCGAGAAGCAGATTCTGCTTTTCAGAATATACGTCCCCTGTCTCTCCAGGCAGTGAATATTTAAAAACGGCGATCTGATAAAACTGGGCTGTAAGATCAATATTCAATTTCTTTCCGGCATTTAACAGATCCGGCATAGACATACTTCCAGAAACTATTGCCTGAAATAACTTTTGCTGCTCAATAGCATTTTTCTCAGCCAATGCCTCTTTACTCCAGTCAACCTGATCACTGGAAGAACGTTCATTTTCAATTTTAGTCTTTAATTTCTTTATTGATACCAGCAAATTAGACGGTGAAATCGGCTTTAAGAGATATTCGTCGACACCTATAGAAACAGCTTCCTGTGCATATGTAAATTCATCATATCCAGATAAAATGATGATATGTATATCAGGATTGTCTTTCTTGATCATCTTTGAGAGTTGAAGACCATCCATGAAAGGCATTTTAATATCTGTTACAACAATATCCGGCTTTGTCTTTAATATAAGTGGATATGCAAGCTCTCCATCACTTGCTTCACCAACAAATTCGATATCTTCACCTTTCCAGTCAATATGTTTTTTAATTCCATCCCGCATTATAATCTCGTCTTCTACCAAAAACAGCTTGACCATAACCAATACTCCCTTTATATAAAATTACTTAGAATTTAGATACATGTACCCTCTCCACATGACAATCTATCATATTTGTCAAATAATAGACAATTAAATCATTTATCATCAATAACTTTGACCAAATACATATATCACATCACTAGCATACTATACAATTATAACAGAATTCTATAAATTGTACCATCGAAAGTACAAACGAACACTATAAGATTTACATTATTTCAAAATTAGTATTTAACTCAGTTCGGGTACAGAAAACCTAGTTAATTCCTTCGCAAGGATGTACACAGATTCAAATAAGAATATGTCTGTAAAGCAGGCCTAAATCCGGCACGCAATTGCTCCCAAACGCGTATTGACGTCCTAATTCAGTTAAACAAAAAAACAGGTCTTGAACGACCTGTAAAAAAAAATCAGAGCATATGCTCTGATAAAATGACGACCCAGGACGGACTTGAACCGACGACCTCCGCCGTGACAGGGCGGCGCTCTAACCAACTGAGCCACTGGGCCATATTTAATTAAATGGAGCTTCGGGGACTCGAACCCGGGACCGACCGGTTATGAGCCGGTTGCTCTAACCAACTGAGCTAAAGCTCCATATTTTGTTAAAGAACATTTAGTTCTTAGTGACCCGGACGGGAATTGAACCCGTGTTACCGCCGTGAAAGGGCGATGTCTTAACCTCTTGACCACCGGGCCAATTTATCTTGTAAGCTCCCCGAGTAGGGCTCGAACCTACAACCCCTCGGTTAACAGCCGAGTGCTCTACCATTGAGCTATCGAGGATTATCTCCTGTGAAATTATATCACATTTTTTGATGATTGAACACCAAAAACCGAACATCAAACCTCATT
>JAILMH010000030.1 GCA_024692715.1 Lachnospiraceae bacterium | reverse complement strand
GGAAGCGGTGCAGCCTCAGCTGTCATGAAATCGCTTGTGATAACTGCTCTAAGTGCAACAGCATAATCATAAGTTCTTCCGTCTCCCATAACACCTACTGAACGCATATTTGTAAGTGCAGCATAATACTGACTTATCTTTGTGTTCCAGCCTGCGCGAGCAACTTCCTCTCTGAAAATAGCATCTGCATCCTGTACCATACGTACCTTATCAGCTGTAACCTCACCAATAATACGAATTCCAAGACCTGGGCCCGGGAATGGCTGACGATAAACAAGATATTCCGGAATGCCAAGCTTAATACCTGCTGCTCTTACCTCATCCTTAAAGAGCATACGAAGTGGCTCAACAATTTCCTTAAAATCAACATAATCCGGAAGTCCGCCAACATTGTGATGAGACTTGATCGTAGCTGATTTTCCAAGACCTGACTCGATAACATCAGGGTAAATAGTTCCCTGTCCAAGGAAATCAACAGCACCTATCTTTTTTGCCTCTTCCTCAAATACACGGATAAACTCTTCACCAATAATCTTTCTCTTTTTCTCAGGTTCTGTAACGCCCTTGAGCTTTTCATAGAAACGCTCCTGCGCATTTACTCGGATAAAGTTAAGCTTATAAGGTCCTGAAGGTCCAAATACAGCCTCAACTTCATCTCCTTCATTCTTTCTAAGAAGACCATGGTCAACAAATACACATGTAAGCTGCTCACCAACTGCCTTTGAAAGAAGTACCGCTGCAACTGAAGAATCAACTCCACCTGAAAGTGCACAAAGAACTCTTCCACTACCGATTTTTTTACGAAGATTCTCGATTGTAGTCTCAACAAATGAATCCATCTTCCACTCAGCCTTGCATCCACAGATATCAAGAACAAAGTTCTGAAGCATTCTTGTACCTTCTTCAGTATGAACAACTTCAGGATGGAACTGAACTGCATAAAGGTTCTTTGCTTCATTACACATACCGGCAACAGGACAATTATCAGTTCTTGCAATATTTGTAAAACCATCTGGCATTTCAGCAATGTAGTCGGTATGACTCATCCAACAGATAGATGTTCCTCTTACGTCCTTAAAAAGCTTCGCTTTGGTATCAACATCAAGTGTTGTCTTTCCGTACTCAGAAACCGGAGCAGTTGCAACCTTTCCTCCGAGTACATGCGCCATAGTCTGTGCACCATAACATATTCCAAGAACCGGAATACCAAGCTCAAAAAGTTCTTTATCACAAAGAGCAGCATTTTCTTCAAATACGCTATTTGGACCGCCTGTAAGAATAATTCCCTTTGGTGCCATCTCTCTTATTTTATCAACAGAGAGTGTATATGGATGAACTTCGCAGTATACATTACTTTCACGTACACGACGTGCAATAAGCTGATTGTACTGTCCGCCGAAGTCCAACACAATTATCATTTCAGAACTCAAACCACTACCTCACTTTTCACCTTATTAATAATTTATATATTTTACATGAAATGCCCTATTTATGCAAACTTTCAAGTATAAAAAGAACATAAAATGCAAAAATGGCAGCCGCCATTTGACGACTGCCACATGCATTTGCAATTTATACGTTTTTTCTTGATGTTTCCTTCAAACGTGTAAGAGCACGCGCAAGTGAAGCCTGTGACATCTTATATTCAACAATAGACTTTTTCTGACGCATCTGCTCCTCAGCTCGTTCAAGAGCTGCCTGAGCTCTGGCACGATCGATATTCTCCGGAAGCTCACAAGTATCTACCAATACAGTACAACGGTTATTAGCGAACTGCGCAGTACCAACACCAACGATGACTTTATGCCATTCATTATCCGGTGTCTGATATTTAAGCGTACCGACATCTACCGCGATGATCATCTCCTCGTGGTGAGCCATCAATTCTCTTTCACCATCAATAGTACTGAATAGTACTGCTTGAACCTTACCTTCAAAAAATATTCCGTTTGAAGCTATTATTCTGAAATAATAAGTCTCAGCCATTAAAGTGTCTTCGCTTTCTCTGCGACATCATCGATAG
The DNA here is from genome assembly GCA_024692715.1 of Lachnospiraceae bacterium. Lineage (GTDB taxonomy): Bacteria > Bacillota > Clostridia > Lachnospirales > Lachnospiraceae > NK4A144. Next base: position 6,020 of record JAILMH010000030.1, on the reverse strand, counting down.
TTCCAACGTTGAAGAACGCATTTTCCGGATATTTATCAGCATCACCGTTAATGATAGCCTGGAATCCACGAATAGTTTCTTTAAGCGGAACATACTTTCCAGGGATACCTGTAAAGTTTTCAGCTACATGGAACGGCTGAGAAAGGAATCTCTGAACCTTTCTTGCACGATATACTGTCTGCTTATCAGATTCGGAAAGTTCTTCCATACCAAGAATTGCGATGATATCCTGCAGTTCCTTATACTTCTGAAGCATTCTCTGAACAGCAAGAGCTGTCTCGTAATGCTCCTTACCAACTACGTCAGCCTCAAGAATACGAGATGATGACTCAAGCGGATCAACAGCCGGATAAATACCCTGCTCAACAATCTTTCTGGAAAGTACTGTTGTAGCATCCAGATGTGCGAATGTTGTAGCAGGAGCCGGGTCAGTTAAGTCATCGGCAGGAACGTAAACAGCCTGTACTGATGTAACAGAACCATTCTTTGTTGATGCGATTCGCTCCTGAAGTTCACCCATATCTGTAGCAAGTGTAGGCTGATAACCTACGGCTGAAGGCATACGTCCGAGCATTGATGAAACCTCTGAACCAGCCTGCAGGAAACGGAAGATATTATCGATGAAGAGAAGCACATCCTTATGCTGCTCATCACGGAAATATTCAGCCATTGTAAGTCCTGTTTCAGCAACTCTCATACGAGCGCCAGGTGGCTCATTCATCTGACCAAATACCAGTGCGGTCTTCTCAAGTACACCTGATTCACTCATTTCTGACCAAAGGTCATTACCTTCTCTTGAACGCTCACCAACACCAGTGAATATTGAATATCCGCCGTGCTCAGTAGCGATATTTGTGATCAGCTCCTGGATAAGTACTGTCTTACCTACACCAGCACCACCAAAAAGACCGATCTTACCACCCTTAGCATACGGTGCAAGAAGGTCAATAACCTTAATACCTGTTTCAAGGACTTCCTGTACCGGAGACTGATCTTCGAACTTAGGCGGCTCACGATGTATAGACCATTTATTATCAGTCTTTATCTGATCGCCATTATCGATAGTATCTCCAAATACATTAAAAAGACGTCCTAATGTCTGTTCTCCAACCGGAACACTGATTGGTCCTCCGGTTGAAAGCACTGGCATTCCCTTATAGAGACCTTCACTTGCGCTAAGCATGATACAGCGCACTTTTCCGTCTCCGAGATGCTGTGCTACCTCCATATGACCCTTGCCGTCATTATCGACTACAAGAGCATCTCTGATATAGGGCAGGTTGTTCTTGTCCTCAAACTCGACATCGACAACCGGGCCCATAACCTGAACAATTTTACCTTTATTCACGTAAGTTTCCTTTCATGATCTTCGATCAGGTCAGTCTTTCTGTGCAGCTTTCGCACCTGCACAAACCTCTGTGATCTCCTGTGTGATCATTGCCTGTCGAACACGATTATACTGAATACTCAGATCGTGCAAGATTTCATTCGCACTCTTATTTGCGGCCTGCATCGCCTGCATTCGCGCATTCTGCTCTGAACAGAACGACTCAACCAGAGCACTATATATATAGCCCGTTGTACAGTTAGGAACAACTGCGTTAATAACTGCATCCGGTGATGGCTCCAACATAAACTCTTCCTGATACACATCCATAGGAAGGGATATATCTGGAACACTGGCCTTCAACGGAAGCAGTACCTGATTTACATTTTCCGTTGCCATACTGTTTATCATGAATGTATAAACAATATTAAGTGAATGAATTTCATGTTTCGTAAACAACTCAAGCATTCTGAGAGAAATCATTCTTGCTCTGTGCAAAGAAGGATTCTGAGCTGTATAGTGGAACTGCTCATCGATCTGGATATGCTTTGACTCGAAATACTGTCTTCCAAGCTCTCCTACTACAAACAGCTTAGTGTTTTTATGCTTGCTCATTTCCTCTTCTGTCATTTTAAGGACATTGTGGTTATATGAGCCGGCAAGACCTTTATCTGCTGTAATTACAAGATAAGCATATACCTTTTCGTCCTCAGGAAGATCATCGTAGGTCTCGAAATATGGATTTTCGATATCCGGAAGATGTCTCCTGAGTCGATCAACCATTGCCTCCATTCCAAAGAAATAAGGCTCAGTTGCTTCTAGATCCTTTCTTGCTTTCTGAAGTTTCGTTGAAGAAATCAGATACATAGCATTTGTGATCTTCTGCGTCTGCTTTATGCTGTTTATACGATCCTTAATCTCCTTGGTATTTGCCATTTGCCTTGAACTCCTCTACCGCTTTGATAATTTTGTTCTTAAGATCATCTTCAAGCGTCTTTCTCGTGCTGAGTTCATTCATAATATCTGCATGGCTTTCCTTCATATACTGAAGCAAATCAATCTGGAAGTCCTTGACCTTTGACTTATCGATATCCATAAACATCTTATTATTTGCAGCTACAAGCGTAACTACCTGATCTGCCATTGAAAGCGGATGTTCAAGTGGCTGTTTAAGGATTTCCATAAGTGCCTGACCATTTGTCAGCATATCTTTTGTAGACTGATCAAGATCTGAAGAGAACTGTGTAAATACAGCCATCTCTCGATACTGAGCAAGGTCTACTCGAAGTGAACCTGAAGCCTTCTTCATGGCCTTAGTCTGTGCGGCACCACCAACTCGAGATACTGAAAGACCAACGTTAACGGCCGGTCTCTGACCTTCGAAGAAAAGATCACTTTCAAGGAAGATCTGTCCATCTGTAATAGAAATTACATTTGTAGGGATGTATGCAGATACATCACCTGCCTGTGTCTCGATAATAGGAAGCGCTGTAATAGAACCGCCGCCAAGTTTATCTGAAAGTCGGCTTGATCTCTCAAGCAGTCTTGAGTGCAGATAGAATACATCGCCCGGGTAAGCCTCTCTGCCAGGTGGACGTCCCAAAAGCAAAGAAATTGCACGATAAGCAACCGCATGCTTTGAAAGATCATCATAGACGATCAATACGTCCTTTCCATTATGCATGAAGTACTCAGCCAATGCTGTTCCTGAATAAGGTGCAATATACTGCAGCGGTGAAGGATCACTTGCTGTAGCTGACATGATGATAGTATAGTCAAGTGCACCATTCTTTTTAAGTGTATTAACAATTTTTGCAACAGTAGAAGCCTTCTGACCAATTGCTACATAAATACATACAACATCCTTACCCTTCTGGTTGATAATTGTATCTGTAGCGATAGAAGTCTTACCTGTCTGACGATCACCGATAATCAATTCACGCTGACCACGTCCGATTGGGAACATAGAGTCAATAGCGAGAATACCTGTCTCCATAGGAACTGTTACAGGTTTTCTATCAATAATACCAGGTGCCGGATTTTCAATAGGTCTTGTCTCTGTTGACTTAATATCACCTTTACCATCGATTGGTGCACCAAGTGCATCAACAACACGTCCAAGGTAATCATCACCTACTGGGATACCAGCTCTTTCACCCGTTCTAACGACATGTGAACCAGCTCTTATACCAGTATCAAGACCAAATAAGATTGCACTGATAGTATCAGCCTTAATATCCTGAACCATTCCCTTTACGCCATTGTCAAAAATAACAATTTCGCCGTAAACTGCGTGGTCAAGGCCATTAATTGTAGCGATACCATCACCAATTTTTACAACTGTACCAACTTCACTGGATTCTGCACGAAGTTCAAATTCCTCAACTTCTGTTTTAAGAATCTCAATGATATCATCAGCGCTTCGCTGTGACCGACGCATGCCCTTAGCGAGCATGTCTTGAAACTGCTTAACTCGACCAGCAGTACTCCAGTCATATTCCTTACTGCCATACTTAAGAACAAAACCACCACCGATGGAATCGTCTTTAGTCTGCTTAAGCTCAACCTCAGATGCTCCTGTCTTTTTCTTAAGGAAGCTCTCTATCTGAGATAACTGCTTAGCATTTGGAGCAGTAACATAAATAAGTTCAGCACTGAGTTTTCCGTTTACTAAAATCTCAGGTGTCTTAGCTGTCAACTTCTTCACCTGCCTTGCTTATGAATTCATCATAAAGACCGCTGTCGAGTTCAGCACTGTTCTGTGACGCTGCAATTTTCTTTGTTGCTGAAGCAACAATATCTGCAATTCTCTTTTCAGCATCAGCCTGCTTTCTCTTTACATCAAGATCAGCCTTAGCTTCTGCCTCTGAAATAATCTCTGCAGCACGCTTATTTGCATCACCGACAATTCTGTCGTATTCAGCGTCTGCTTTCTTTGTAGACTCCGTGATAGCATCACTCTTAAGCTTATCAATATCCTTGAGCTGAGATTCGAAAGACTTAACTTTCTCTTCTGCATTCTTAACAGCTTCCTCTGCAGCCTTCTTATCCTTTGAAATTTCTTCCTGTCTCTTTTCGAGTACTGCATTTACAGGCTTGAAAAGGAAAAATTTCATAATCAGAAATAAAACCAGGAGATTGACTACTGTAAGGACAATACTTACCGGATCAATGGCTATAATATTCCCAGACAATATTCTGTCCTCCTAATTATTTAAGTACGAAGATTACCATGATAGCAACAAGCAAAGCATAAATAGCAGTTGCTTCTGCAAGTGCAGAACCAAGAATCAGCATACTTCTGATCTTTCCTTCTGCCTCTGGCTGACGGGCTACAGCCTCACAAGCCTTTCCTGTCGCCATACCGACACCAATACCTGCTCCGAGACATCCTATTGCTGCAATACCTGCACCAATTGCTGTTACAACCATTCTTTTTTTCCTCCTTAGAATTATCTTTCAATCAATAGAATTCATGAAATAAAATTTTATTTTTACTCAGCAGCCTCTGACAGATAAATACTTGTCAGGAATACAAAAACATAAGCCTGAATCAATCCGTCAAAGATGTCGAAGTAAAGACTAAACACTACCGGAATAAATGCCGGTATCACCATTTTAATCAATGACATAATTACATATCCACCAAAGATATTACCAAAGAGTCGCATACACAGCGAAAGCGGTTTAGTAAAAATCTCAAGTATATTGAGCGGGGTAACAATTGCCATTGGCTCAGTAAACGATTTGCAGTAACCTCCAAAACCTTTACAAGTAAAACCAGTATAGAGCATTAACAAAACTGACATAATAGCCAGCGCAGCTGTAATACTCAAATCCTTTGTTGGCGGTTTCATAAATGTGTAAGTGCTGCTTACCTTTGTCTCTAACAAAGCAGACAAATTTGATAGTGCGATGAAAACCAATACTGTACAGATGTAATCTGTGTATTTGGCAGCCTTTTCACCGAGCATTGATCTTGCTGCTCCTTGAATCCATTGTACAAACGACTCAACAGCCACCTGTACCTTTCCAGGATTCTCAACTTTAAGATTATGAGTCAGCGCAATGCACACAATCAACATAATCAGTAAGAGTATCCAGGTGTTGAATACGGATTCAGTTATTGTAAAAGAACCAATCTGAAATAATGGATTTATTCCAAGCTCTTCTACAAGTTTCTCGCCAATATCCACTTTTAACGCCTCCTTTTTACAGTAATTATTTAAATTATAGTTCTTAAAATAAGCAAAGTCTATTATTTCGGCCCGAAATTGTTGCACTTTTCACAATGCACGAAATTAATTCATAATAAAGATTAAAAAAATTTATGCACATTTATCTATTATAGGACTTTTTGCACAAGAATCAACCCCATTTTTAGTATATTTTTTACAAATGTTTTTTATGCAAAAAAATATGCCTCAAAGCCTGCAAAGACTTTGAGACATAACCTATAGAGGCGACGACCAGGATCGAACTGGTGATCAGGGTGTTGCAGACCCATGCCTTACCGCTTGGCTACATCGCCGTACATTTAATTAAAATCTAACTCCCCGAGTAGGGCTCGAACCTACAACCCCTCGGTTAACAGCCGAGTGCTCTACCATTGAGCTATCGAGGATTATCTCCTGTGAAATTATATCACATTTTTTGATGATTGAACACCAAAAACCGAACATCAAACCTCATT
>JAILMH010000011.1 GCA_024692715.1 Lachnospiraceae bacterium | reverse complement strand
TATCTGCCCCTCCATACTTTCAATAATTCACCAGCTGTAAAATCGGGTTCCAAACTTTCTTCTCTTAAAAGATTCCTCACAAACTTTGCATCAAATTTATCGTCGGGAGCCATTGTACCTTTAGCAATCTCAAATGCATAGGAATCCATCAGTTTTACAAAAGGCTTGTTCTTTTTCATCCATTGTTCAATATGTCGCTTTTTTGCAAGATGCTCCTTGTCTTTATTCTTGTCTCTATTTTTATATGCAAAAGCGGCATATGCCTTTTGTGCTGTTTTATACCCATACCCCTGAGCATCATCAAGAATCTCACCGGTATCGGTTGACACTATACAATATCTCATTTCAAATGTGTCATATGCGGGAGAATTATTCCAAGGTTCTTCCTTGTCCACAACCGCATCATGATGTGTGGTTACTTTGTATTGGATTGCTTTGTAGGTTTTATCCATAATTTTTGTGTACCTCATGTATTTATTACATAGATTATATATTGTTTCTATGTATGTGTCAAAAAGAAAACGGCTTCATCCCACAGGCGAGCCTGTGGGTTTTCGCCTACGTTAAGCTAAAATTTACTTTATAACCCAAAAGGTTCAGCCGCATTCAGCAGCTGAACCTTTTTTCATCATTAATTATCTTCTTGGATGTGCATGCTCATAGATGCGCTTCAACCTGTTCTGCGCATAATTTGCATAAATCTGTGTTGTAGAAATATCAGAATGTCCGAGCATTTCCTGAACGGATCTTAGATCAGCACCGTTTTCTATCAAATGAGCCGCAAAGGAATGCCTGAGCGTATGAGGTGTTATATCTGTCTCGATCCCCGCCTTCTTTGCATAATACTTTATAAGCTTCCAAAAGCCCTGTCTCGACATAGGAGATCCGGAACAATTTACAAACAAAGTAACCTCAGACTCATCATTTATCATCACATCTCTTGAACGTGCAAGATAATTCATAAGCGCATTCTTAGCCTCATTACCAAACGGAATGACCCTGTCCTTATTTCCATCATGACAGTCAATATAGCCAAGCGCAAGATTAAGATCTGTAGTTTTAAGAGAAATAAGCTCGCTTACACGGATTCCTGTGGCATAAAGTACTTCAAGCATTGCCTTATCCCTGAGATCCTTCGGTGTATCTCCGGAAGGAGCCTCAAGCAATCTCACCACTTCTTCCATTGTCATTATAGTAGGAGCTTTTTTCTCTATCTTAGGAGCACGAAGTCCTTCCGCAGGACTATAAGCGACTATGCCCATTTTATCGCAATAATGAAAAAAAGCTTTAATAGAAGCAATATTTCTTGACACAGTAGCAGCTGTAAAATTTTGTCTCTCAAGATAGAGCACGTATGAACCAAGGTCAGTTTCAGTTACCTTGGCTGCACTCGCAATACCCTTAGATGAAAGAAATCTGATCAATTTGATCAGATCTCTTCTATATGACAGCTCAGTATTGAGCGATGATTTTTTTGTATCTCTTAAATAATCTATGAACTTATCAAGAAGCTCGTCCATCAAGTATCACCTTCTCCGTATCTGCTCAGTACCTTTCGCAGATACCTTACGTTAATATGCCTCAGAGCCACTCCCCAGAGGCGCTGTAAAACACATTATATAGATTAACCCCAAGAAAATCAATTGCAAATTTTCCCTTATTTTCGGGCTTTTCAGCCCTTTTTAACAAAAAATCACAACATATTGCTTAATTGATTGAAATCAAGGGCAACATGTTGTGATTATTCTCGTTAAAAATTTATGAAATTTTTATGTGAACCGTTTACGTTAACCGACACATATTATCAATTACCCTTTATTTACGTATTTATGATAGTATGCCATCAAAGACGCTATTGTCTTTGAATCCATTATCTTCCCTTCATATATCATATCTATGAGCTCTTTAATATCGTAAGCTTCAAACTCGACATATTCGTCATCATCAAGGTGCTGCTCATGTTTCTTCATATCAAAAGCTGTATAGACCTCAATCTTTTCTGAGCAATATGCTATCGCAGTATTGATAGTGATCAAGTGCTCAAGTCTGCCTGCACGATATCCGGTCTCTTCTTCAAGCTCACGGGCCGCAGCTGTATCAAAGGCTTCACCTGCATCTTTCTTGCCCGCCGGAAGCTCTGTTGTAACTCTTTCAACAGCCGGACGATACTGGTGCACCATTAAGATCCTGCCGTCTTCCAGCACAGGAACCACTGCAGCTGCCCCTTCATGAAGCATAATGTCATAGGTTTCTTCTTTTCCGTCAGGGAAACGGTAAAGATCATCACAATATGTCAGGATCCTTGATTTTCTAAGAACCTTTCTTTCCAAAAGTTCAAATTTTTCAATCATCACTCAACTCTCCCAGGAATTTTTCTATGCGGTCAAGACCTTTCTTGATCTGCTCCATGGATGTTGCATATGAAAGACGGATGTGATTTGGAAATCCAAAGTCCTGACACGGCACTACAGCAGTATCATAATCCTCTAAAAGGCAATATGCAATCTCTGCAGCAGATGTGAGATCTTTTTCTCTGTAATCCATTCCTATTGTTTTTGTGAAATCAATAAACATGTAGAAGGCACCTTCCGGGCGCGCGCACTCAATGTACGGCATGCTCTGAAGTCTTTCATACATATATTTTCTTCTCTCATCAAATGACTTGCGCATCTTTTCTACAGAATCCTGCGGTCCGTTGAGTGCCTCTATTGCAGCAGCCTGTGCAATGGAATTTACATTTGAAGTACAGTGTGACTGAACAGCTGACATTCTTTTGGCAACTTCAAGCGTAGAGCCTGTATATCCTACTCTCCATCCTGTCATTGCATAGCTTTTTGAAAGTCCTGAGCATGTGATCGTGTGCTTGTAAACCTCTTCACTCAATGAAGCAAAGCTTACAAACTCTTCATCTGTATAAACAAGATTTTCATACATTTCATCTGAAACGCAGAAAATATCATTTTTTACTACAAAGCCGGCTATATCTTCGAGCTCAGCCTTAGTATAAATAGCACCTGTAGGGTTAGAAGGATTGCAGAGGATGACAGCTTTTGTCTTTGGTGTTACAGCTTTCTGAAGCTCTTCGCTGCTGACCTTATAGCCATTTTCCTTCTGACCATATACAAATACCGGTACACCACCTGCAAGCTTTACAAGCTCAGGATACGAAAGCCAGTATGGAGCCGGGATTATTACCTCATCTCCCTGATTGATAATGGCGCGAAAAACATTTGTAAGTCCCTGCTTTCCACCATTTGTGATCACGATCTGCTCTGGTGAATACTCAAGGTGATTAAAGCGCTTAAACTTTGCCGATACTGCTTTTCTGAGCTCAAGTGTTCCAGCCGCCGCAGTATACTTTGTATTTCCTTCATTGATCGCTCTTACAGCTGCGTCACAGATATTCTTAGGTGTTGCAAAATCCGGCTCTCCAGCTCCGAATCCCACAATATCTCTTCCCTCGATCTTAAGCTGCTTTGCCTTAGCTGTTATTGCAAGTGTTGATGAAGGTTTTACGTTAAGTGCCTTTGTAGATAATGTTAATGCCATTTCAAATTCTCCTCTTTCCCAACCGCCTACCGCACTTCTCGTCCGTGCGTGGTGTACTTTTGTCCGTACTACGTATACATTTGTATAACTATACAACAGCAAACACTATTTTTCAACACCAAAAGACAAAAGTTTCCAACTTTTTGTATTTTAAAAATACAATAAGCAAATTGCGAAGGCTGCTCTTCTTGTAATTATCACCACGCTGTGATAATTTATAACGAGAGCAAAATTGCGTGTTTCACGACTTTTGTACAATATTATTTTATCGAAAAAGCTGGCAGAAACTGTCAGCATGGAGGATTTATGATTCTGGCTATTGATATGGGAAACACAAATATAGAGGTGGGTTGTGTTGACGATAATCGCATTCACTTTACTGAGCGCATTGCAACAGATATAAGAAAGACAGAGCTTGAGTATGCCGTTTTACTTAAAACCGTACTTGAGCTTCACAATATTGACTCTGAGGAGATCACAGGTGCTATTATTTCTTCTGTAGTTCCTCCTCTCACGCACATCATAAAGCAGGCCATAAGAATGCTTCTGCATTTCTCACCGATGGTTGTCGGCGCAGGCCTTAAGACAGGTCTTAACATCCGAATGGATAATCCGGCATCAGTAGGAGCCGATCTCGTAGTTGATTCCGTTGCCGGTATGCACGAATATGGTGCTCCGCTCATCATCGTAGATATGGGTACAGCTACCACCATAAGTGTTCTTGATAAAAACAATAATTACAGCGGCGGTGCCATCATCCCGGGTGTTCGTGTATCCCTTGAAGCTCTTGTCGGACAGACTTCCCAGCTTCCAAGGATCTCACTCGGTGCACCTAAAAAATGCATCGGCAAAAACACTATCGACTGCATGAAGAGCGGAATCATCAACGGTCAGGCTTCTCTTATCGACGGCATGATCGACCGCTTCCGTGACGAACTGGGCTACGACGCAAAGGTCATTGCGACAGGCGGACTTGCCAAAGTAATAATCCCGCACTGCAGACATGAGATACAGCTTGATAACATGCTTATGCTTAAAGGACTTAAATATATTTATGATAAGAATGTCAAAAAAGACAGACAGTAATGCAAAAGGACTGATTCGATGCTGATCAGTCCTTTTTCTTTATCTACCTGTTTTCAAAAACAGTTCTTTTTTCTTAAGTTCAAGTTTTCTTTTGTGACGCTTCATTATTGCTCCGGCCTTATTGTAAAACCAAAAGCCCTGCACAAGAACATTGCTCAGCGGCCCAAGCCTGTCTTTAGCGGTTTTTCCATATAATTCTCCGCCGCAGCTGATCCCTATCGCCCCATTTTTTATATAAGCGATCAGATCTGACTCTGTCTTGATATCTCCCGGAACATTTGTCCAGGCCATACCCACACAGTCGAGCCTGTGCGCATCAGAGCCTCCTGTCCCCGGCTTATGATAAACATTTGCAACGACTCTGGCCTCAGAATTACTCTCTTCATTCTCGCAGGCATTAAAAGCTTCTACAAAATCAAATTTAAGCATTGTAGAAACTCTGCCATTTTTCTTAGTATTGCAAAAGCTCATATAAGGAGAACCGCAGGGGTGTGCCGGCCCAAGTATCCCACCATGCTTATGCACAATATCAATAAGCATAGATACAGGCATTCCACGCATTTCAAGGATTCTAAGCTTTAATGATTCAGGCATTATGCATATTATATGCCCTCCGTCGATAGTATCATATTCGACGCCCTTAAAAACCACAAAATCATCATACTTATCCCATAAATTTTCCTTGTAATAGCGATATCCGTCATAGGAATCGTGGTCGGTGACCACCATACCTCCGAAGCCTAACGAACGGAGTTTTTCAATGTACTCCTCGATACTGACACCAGCATCCGGAGAGCCTTCCTTTGTGTGACAGTGCATATCAATTTTCAAGCATTTCCCTCCTGAAGAACTGAAGGAATATTATCCAAGCACTTCTTTAATTCTCTTCATCAATTCTTCTCTTTTTACTGGCTTAACCAGGAATCCACTCGGATGAAGTGATAAAGATTTCATAACCATATCCTTTTCAGAATTACCTGTAAGGAAAATTACAGGAACATTTCTTCCATTTTCGAGATAACGGATCCTCTGAAGAGTTCCGGGGCCATCAAGTCCGGGCATGAAGCAATCCAGAAGAACTATATCCGGGAACTGTTTTTCCACAAACTTAAGCGCCATTTCTCCACTTTTAACACAGGTCACCTTGAATTTATCTTCAAGATAACTCTTCATCAAACGCAGAGCGACAACATCATCATCAACTACCAGCACATGCTTCGGTCTGGCCATCGACAATATCATTCTCTCTACAACGTCAAGCAGCTTTCCTGCCGCTACAGAGGTGTCTGTAATATAGTCAGGATCCTTAAATAAATTTTCGTGATAAAGCCTTTGATCCTCCGGATCAGCAACTAGTATCACAGGTATACCTGCATAGCGCTCATCCTCGATCACATCCATAAGAGGAAACATTTTTTGTCTTGTAAGCCCCTCTGCGTAAACAACAACACAGTCCGGGATAAATCCTCCAAGACTTCCTAGTATATCTGTTCCTGAAAGCAGTGCACTTTTAAGCTTATAAAGCCCATCAAATGCATGTTCATAACGTCGTAATTTATCAGCGTTTGTTGATACTATTAATACTTTATCCACATTTAACCCCAATTCCGGAATGACCCTTCTCATTCCTTACGTTAGCCTTCATACATTAAGTTTAACATAACTTAAGCACATTGCACACAAAAACACGTTTTACATAAAATAAAAAACAATTTATCACTCGCCCAGTAATTCATGTACTGTTTCCGTTGCAGCATCATAGTCAAAATCATCCAACTGCTTTGCAATTTTCTTAAATGCTTCCATAAG
>JAILMH010000058.1 GCA_024692715.1 Lachnospiraceae bacterium | reverse complement strand
CGGCGCAGGTCTGGCAGTCACAATGCCTGCTGTATTTAAGTATGTTTACAAGCACGATGTCATGAGATTTGCCAAGCTGGCAGTTCGTGTGTGGGGATGTCAGATGGATTTCGACAATCCGGAATCTACCGCACTTGCCGGAATAGAAGCACTCAAAAACTTCCTGAAGGGCATCGGCATGCCGCTTAGTTTTGCTGAACTCGGTGCAAAAGAGGAAGACATTCCAAAACTTGTTGATGCACTTTGCGATGGAGACGGCAGACCGGGCAGTATCTCAGGTTTTGTCACTCTTAATAAAGATGACTGCACAAAGATTTATCGCATGATGATCTAAAAAGAATCCGACTTTATAACCTTCAGGTATTTCAACGAAATATCCTGTAAATTAAAAATCAGCTACACTGATAACAAAAAGAGCTTTACAGGAAATCAAATCCTGCAAAGCTCTTTTGTTCTTACCTATTTGATGTCACGGATTGCTTCATTGCTACGCAATTCCCGCAATCCTAAAACACTCGCATTCCGCGTAATAACGCTACTTGCTCGAGTTTTGCGGGTCCAAAGGTCTCAATCCTCGTAACAGTTCACACGTAAACGGAGCACTACGCTGCGGAGTTTACGACCAAGAAAGATGAAAGGCCATTGGATTTTGCCCATCGCCGGAGGCGATTTAATTGGCAAAATCCGTTACGTGAGCGAGCTAGAAGCGAGTGAACAGTAACGCTCTCTTCATCATTATATTACCTGAGTTTATGAACGAAGCTCTATTCCAAGGCTTTCAAGTCCATTAAGGATCTTCTTCATTGCTGAATTTACTTCATCATCAGCAAGCGTCTTTTCCTTATCTCTGAAGCTAAGAGTATAGGCGATAGACTTAAAGCCTGCCTTGACCTGTGCTCCTTCGTAGATATCGAAAAGTGCATAGTTTTCAAGGATCTTTCCTCCACGCTGTGCGAGCATAGCCTCGATCTGTCCTGCAAGAACGCTCTTCGGAACGAGCATTGAAATATCACGAGTCACTGCAGGGAACTTTGCAATACCGTTAAAGTGGCGTGCGAATGTAGCTTTCTCAACAACATCAAGCATATCGATGACTGCGACATATGCCTTTGTATCAAGGTCATAATTATCGCATACTTCAGGATGAACTTCACCGAGGAAGCCGATGACCTTTCCATCATAGATGATGTTTGCCTGACGTCCCGGATGCATGTATGGAAGACCTGCATTAGGATCATACTCCGGCTTGAGCTTAAGTCCTGCTCTTGAAAGCACTTCTTCAACTACTCCCTTAAGAGTGAAGAAATCTCCTTCGCCATAGAAACCAAGGGTAAGCTTTTCTCTCTCATCAGGAAGCTCTGTAAGAGGAAGAGCCTTAGGAAGATATACTGAACCAAGCTCATAGAGCTTAACGTTCTTATTACGTCGATTGTAGTTAAGTGCAAGTGAATTGAGCATTCCGTTAAGAGTAAGGGTTCTCATAACAGAGAAATCCTCTCCGAGCGGATTAGAGATCTTAATTACCTGACGCTCTTTAGCATCTTCCGGAAGAAGAAGCTTATCGAATACCTTCGGGCTCTCAAATGAGTAGCACATAGCCTCAGAATATCCGGCAAACTCAACAACATCTCTTGCAACACCCTCAACTCTCATCTTAAATGAAAGCTTTCCGGCTGTTGCTCCACTCTTAGGAAGAGTTGTAGGTATCTTATCGTATCCAAAGAATCTTGCAACCTCTTCTGAAATATCTGCAAAGCTCTTAAGATCCTGACGGAATGTAGGGCAGATAAGTTCATTCTTAGCTTCATCATAAACGATCTCAAGCGGCTTGAAATAGCTGAGCATATCTTCTCTTGAGATATCTGTTCCAAGGAATTCATTTGTACGTTCCGGCTCAAATGTGATATGTACAGGCTGTGGAAGCTCACTGTGTACGTCTACAGCACCGTTAAGAACAGTACCGCAGCCAAGCTCCTCAACAAGAGCACATGCACGATTCATTGCTTCGATGGCATTGTTCGCATCAAGGCCCTTTTCAAAGATACCTGAAGCATCTGTACGAATTCCGATCCTCTTAGCTGCCTTACGGATATTTGGTCCGTTAAATGTAGCTGCTTCAAAGAGAACTGTCTTTACATCCTCAGTGATCATTGAGTTCTGTCCGCCCATAATTCCTGCAAGTCCGATTTCTTTCTCACCGTCACAGATCATAAGAACATCGCTGTCAAGCTTTCTCTCCTGACCATCAAGTGTTACGAAAGTCTCTCCATCCTTTGCTCTGCGGACGATGATCTCGTTTCCGGCTACAGTTGAAAGATCGTAAGCATGCATAGGCTGACCATATTCGATCATAACGTAGTTTGTAATATCTACAAGATTATTGATAGGACGGATTCCGGAAGCTCTGAGTCTCTTCTTCATCCATTCCGGTGACTCTGCGATCTTAATATCCTTGACAACACGGCCAACATAACGTGTGCAAAGGTCGTCTGCCTCGATGGAAACCTTAATGTAATCTGATGACTTCTCTGAGGCATTTGCACCTGTCTCAGGAACTACAGGCGGCTTGAACGGAAGGCGGAAAGTTGCTGCAGCCTCTCTTGCGATACCGAGAACCGAATAACAGTCTACACGATTTGAAGTTACTTCATACTCATGGATAGTATCATCAAGTCCGAGTGCATGAACAGCATCATCGCCTGGCTTCACATCAGCATCCTTAGGAAATACATAGATTCCGTTCTCCGGAGCATCAGGGAATACTTCTCTTGAGCTTCCAAGCTCTTCGATTCCGCACATCATTCCGTTTGACTCAACTCCTCTGAGTTTACCTGCCTTAATCTCGATACCGTTTTCAGGAAGCGGACTTCCGTCATGTCCTCCGGCAACCTTACCACCATCAAGAACAGTAGGTACACGGTCTCCAACCTTAAGATTCTGAGCACCTGTAACGATCTGAATCTTCTCGGCTCCGATATTTACCTGGCAGATCCAAAGATGATCTGAGTCCGGATGCTTCTCCATAGACTCAACTTCACCCACTACGATTTTCTCAAGATTTTTATCTAAAGTTACAAAGCCCTCTCCCTTTGTACCTGAGAGTGTCATTGCATCCATATATTCCTGTGCGCTGCAGTCAAGCCCTGGCACAAGGTCTTTGATCCAATTAAAAGATGTATTCATTTTATTTTAGCCTCCTCTTAGAACTGCTCCAGAAATCTTGCATCATTCTCATACATAAGACGCATATCATCGATCTCGTATTTAAGAAGTGCGATACGCTCAAGGCCTACACCAAAAGCGAATCCACGATACTTGATAGGATCGATCTTACTCATTTCAAGAACATGAGGATGAACCATTCCACAGCCAAGGATCTCTATCCAGCCTTCACCCTTACAGAAACGACATCCCTTTCCGCCGCACTTAAAGCATGAAACATCCATCTCAGCTGATGGCTCTGTAAATGGGAAATGATGAGGACGGAACTTAACCTTTGTATCCTCTCCAAACAGTTCCTTGGCAAACTCGGTAAGTGTTCCCTTGAGGTCAGCAAATGTTGTAGTTTCATCAACTACCATTCCCTCTACCTGATGGAATACCGGTGAATGTGTAGCATCAACTTCATCTGAACGATATACACGACCAGGACAGATCATACGTATAGGAAGTCTTCCCTTCTCCATTTCATGAACCTGTGCGCCTGATGTCTGTGTACGAAGAAGAATATCTTTATTTACATAAAATGTATCCTGCTCATCCTTTGCCGGATGATCTGCCGGGATATTAAGGGCCTCGAAATTGTAGTAGTCATACTCTACTTCAGGGCTTTCAATAACCTCATAACCAAGACCTGTAAAAATTCTCTCCATTTCTTCAAGTGCGATCTGATTTGGATGACGATGTCCAAGTACAGGCTTCTTTGCAGGAAGAGTTACATCAATCGTCTCAGCTTTCATCTGAGCTTCTCTTACAGCTCTGTCAAGCTTTTTCTTAGCATCCTCAAGTGCCTTTTCAATCTCAGCCCTTGTCTCATTGACAATTGCTCCAACCTTCGGTCTATCCTCAGGTGCTACATCTTTCATACCCTTAAGGACTGCAGTAAGTTCTCCTTTTTTACCAAAGACAGATACTCTTACATCATTGAGCTTATCAAGTGTATCACTTCCGCCAATAGCTGAAAGCGCCTGCTGTCTGATCTGCTCCAGTTTCTCCTTCATCATTTGAAGTTCCTCCATTTATAAATCTTTTTAAAACCAGAAAAGGGCGGCACCGCCAGGGACGAAGTAATCTCCGCGGTACCACCCTTGTTTCCTCTAAAATAGAAGCTCTCTAATGCTTAACGCGCACGAAACGTCCGCCAAAGCGGCAGCTCTTTATCTGAAAATCTTCCTTCGAAGTATCTGAAGAACTCTCAACCGGTGATTCTTCTCTCTCATAAACACTTTTACCGAAGGCTCTTAATGATACGTCATAGCCTTTAGCATGTATTAATCTTTATTCATTTTAGCCATCTTGTCGAAATATGTCAATGAAAAAATCTATCTCCACTGCCATGTGCACAAATATTGTCTTATTTTTATTTAAAATGAAAATCACCTGGAAGATTTCCCCTATCTTCCAGGCGATTCTCATATATATAACGTCCAATATACACCCCTCAGTGTTTTGGATCTCCCCAACCGTCAGCATTCCCCTTCGCTTACGGTCTTATGTATATAAAAGCTATACCCTTAATACGAAATAAATCTTACCAATTTCTTAAGATTTTTTCAACATGTGCTCGCGGTTGTGCTCCTGTCAAAAACTTTATGCGCACACGTTTTTTAAGCCCGCAAACCCGCATAAAATGGGCATTCTTGTAAAATTGCACATTTTGTACTTTATAAAATACAATCTTAGTGCCACATGTGCTTGCAACTGTGCTCACCATAAACTAAAATAAGTTCAGAATAATAATGGAGGGAGCTATGTCAATCCTAGGTGACAAATTAACACAATATATAGACGAAAGCGGTTATTCCGTCAATAAATTAGCAATGCTTTCTGGCGTAAATCGAACTTCTATCGTTCGAATGATAAATGCCAATAGGCTTCCCGAACAACACAATATAGAAAAGCTTATACCATATCTTAAGCTCACAGTGTCACAGCGCGAAGATCTATGGCGAACCTATGAGGTTATGTCTGTAGGCGAACATCTCTATGAAAGACGTCAATTTATCCTCCGTATGATGAAAGAAATTTTCAATCCTTTTTTTAATACAGAGGAAGCGATAGACAATCGCATGGATAGTGGAAATCCATCTATAAAGCTGGACCACAACAAGATCTGTTCAATTTTACACGGACGTTATGAAGTAGCAAATGCAATTACAGTTTCAATGCTTACTCAGCCTGATAATGATATTTGCATATACGCTCCATTCACTGTCGATTATATATCTGATTTTTTTAAACATCTTGCAAGCAATAAATCTTCTACAGTTCATATTCGTCATGCAATGCATTTCATAAAAAATCCTGATCGTCCGGGAGATATTAATTTCAACATTAATATTCTCTCTCATGTACTTCCGTTGGGTTTTGCAAATTCAATAGATTACAATGCATATTTTACTTATGTTACAACTCCGTTAATATGTGAAGCACAAATACCTTATCCATATTACATAATAATCGGAGATATACTTGCTCAATTCTCTCAGGATTTTGAAAATGCGATATTGATCAATGATCCCGAACTTGTCGCAGAATACAAACGTACATTTAACAAAAACATAGAGAATGCATATCCATTGATCCGTTATGGAAATAACCTCCATGATCTCATTGAGTTCTTCCCACCAACGGTCATAAAGCGTTCCGGATTCTGTAAATTTGGAACACAACCCTGGCTGCTCTCAATGTTTGAGCTCAAAGATGCACTTAAAACCCTGCCTTCTAACGAGCAGACACGTGAACTGGTCGAAGAGATATCAAAGCATGCCCCGGTTTCCGGTAAGAAAATCGACGCTCATATAAGCTTCTTTTCAAAGAGTGGTCTGTTGGATTTTACGGAAAAAGGAGTACTGACAGGATATCCTCAGGAATATGTGCGTATAGTACCGCCTGATCAACGGTTAAAAGCACTTGAGCATTTAAAATGTGAATGTGAACGTGACGGATATATTATCCGGGTAATGAACGAAACAACGTTCCCTATGATAAGCAATATATCCATACAGGTTACTCAGGATAATCACCTTGGAATCACTATCGTAAATGATGAAAACACTACTTACAAAGCTTTCTTTATGGATGAGCCAACATTGATGGAATCATTTACAGACTTTCTTGAATACGCAGCAAACAGTCCTTTCCTCTGCGCAAATATAGTATGTTCAAAGGACAAAACTATAAATTTCATTGACGAATGTATAGCAAAGCTGCAATAAACAAATTAAATTTATAACGAAAGAGGGACAGCAATAAATTGCTGTCCCTCTTCATCTGTTGCCCAGATAAGCCGTTCCCCTGCCAAATGACTCCTAGCGTCCGCTAGGTGGGTTACCTCAACGCGTTTTCTGCCTTCCACTCCTACGCAAAGCATGCTTTGTGTCCGTATAACGGCGATGGCCTGGCATCGAACTTTGTGACTATCGGAATCCCGTTTAAAGTAAATGTAGGTTCAATAATAACAGAAGCTGTCGCACTTCCCAGGTTTTTTATTTGTTGACTACATTATACAATTTTTATCGTATAAGTCAATACATATAAGAAATTTTAAACAATCTGTTTCTCAATCTAAAATTATATCAGACCATTCAAAAAGCAGCCGATGAAAATTCACCGACTGCTTCTTTACGTTCTTACACTATTTATTTCAAAAAGAATTAAAGCTTAGGGCCTGCAGCAACAAGTGCCTTACCAGCCTCGTTTGTCTCATACTTCTTGAAGTTCTTGATGAATCTCTCAGCAAGATCCTTAGCCTTTGTCTCCCACTCAGAAGCATCAGCGTATGTATCACGAGGATCAAGGATACCTGTGTCAACGCCTGGAAGCTCTGTAGGTACTGTGAAGTCAAAGAGAGGAATCTGCTTTGTAGGAGCCTTAAGAACATCTCCGCTAAGGATAGCATCGATGATACCACGAGTATCCTTAATAGAAATTCTCTTGCCTGTGCCGTTCCATCCTGTGTTAACAAGATATGCCTTAGCGCCAGACTTCTCCATCTTCTTTACAAGTTCCTTAGCATACTTTGTTGGGTGAAGCTCAAGGAATGCCTGTCCGAAGCAAGCTGAGAATGTAGGTGTAGGCTCTGTGATACCACGCTCTGTACCAGCAAGCTTAGCTGTGAATCCTGAAAGGAAGTAGTACTGTGTCTGCTCCGGTGTAAGGATTGAAACAGGAGGAAGTACGCCGAATGCATCAGCTGAAAGGAAGATAACGTTCTTAGCTTCCGGAGCTGAAGAGATAGGACGTACGATATTCTTAATATGGTCGATAGGATAAGATACACGAGTATTCTCTGTTACGCTCTTATCAGCGAAATCGATCTTTCCTGAAGCATCAACAGTAACGTTCTCAAGAAGAGCGTTTCTCTTGATTGCATTGTAGATATCAGGCTCAGACTCTTTGTCAAGACCGATAACCTTTGCATAGCAGCCGCCCTCGAAGTTAAATACTCCGTTGTCGTCCCAACCATGCTCATCATCACCGATAAGAAGTCTCTTAGGATCTGTTGAAAGAGTTGTCTTACCTGTTCCTGAAAGGCCAAAGAAGATAGCTGTGTTCTTTCCATCCATGTCTGTATTAGCTGAGCAGTGCATTGCTGCGATGCCCTTGAGTGGAAGGTAGTAGTTCATCATAGAGAACATACCCTTCTTCATCTCTCCGCCATACCATGTATTGATGATAACCTGCTCACGGCTTGTGATATTGAATACTACAGCTGTCTCAGAGTTAAGTCCAAGCTCCTTGTAGTTCTCAACCTTAGCCTTTGAAGCATTGTAAACAACGAAATCAGGCTCGAAGTTTGCTTCCTCTTCAGCAGTTGGCTTAATGAACATATTTCTGATGAAATGTGCCTGCCAAGCTACTTCCATGATGAAACGAACAGCCATGCGAGTATCTTTATTAGCACCGCAGAAAGCATCAACTACGAAAAGTCTCTTATTGCAGAGCTCTTCTTTAGCGATCTTCTTAACTGCCTCCCAAGCTTCTTTTGTAGCTGGGTGGTTATCGTTCTTATACTCATCTGAAGTCCACCAAACAGTGTCCTTAGAGTTCTCGTCCATAACGATAAACTTATCTTTAGGTGAACGGCCAGTATAGATTCCTGTCATAACGTTGACAGCACCGAGTTCGGTTACCTGACCTTTCTCGTAGCCCTCCAGCTCAGGCTTTGTCTCTTCTGCGAATAACTCCTCGTAAGAAGGGTTGTACACGATTTCAGTTGTTCCGGTAATACCGTACTTGGTTAAATCAATGTTTGCCATTTTTAAAATCCTCCTTGTTAAAGTTGAAAGTTGTGTGTTAAGCATTTATGCAATTTGCAATATAGTTTAACACAGCCACTATTATTTATACTACTTTTCTGATGATTTCACAAGGAAAATGTGAAATATTTAACACTTTTTTGGGATTATTTTTATTTTTAAACTTTTTTGAAATCCCAAGTTCATCGCGTTTAAACTCAAATACCTGAATATTCCTTGAGCCATTCAGCCTCTTCAGTACTCAAATGTGGTTTCAGGGTGTTGTATACAAATGTCTGATAAGAAACGTACTGAGCCAATTCATTTTCCGTCATTATGCTGCGATCAATTCCTTTATCATCAATAGGAACGACCGTGAGGTTTTCAAACTCCATAAACTGACCGTCATCTGTATGTGCGCCCTGCTTTACCACCAGTATATTCTCTGTACGTATTCCGAACTTACCTGCTTTATATACTCCGGGCTCATCAGAAATATCCATACCTGCTTCAAGAACAGCTTCATTTTCCAGTGCTTTCCAGCGGATTCCCTGCGGGCCTTCATGCACATTAAGGATATAGCCTACTCCGTGTCCGGTTCCGCATTTATAATCCATTCCTTCATTCCACATGCGCTCTCTGGCAAGAATATCAAGATTTCTTCCTGTACATCCATATAAGAATTTTGCATTCAAAAGCTTAAGCATTGAAATTGCCGTAAGCGTAAATCCGTGCTTCTCTTCTTCTGTGAGATCACCAAGAACTATAGTCCTTGTGACATCTGTGGTTCCTCCATTATACTGTGCCCCTGAGTCCACTAGAAGCATGTGCTCTGCTTTAAGCTCAACCGGTCTCTCATGACTTGGCTGATAGTGCATCATAGCAGCATTTGCTCCATAAGCACTGATGGTCGTGAAGGAAAGATCTCTAAATTCCGGAATTTCTCTCCTGTATTCTTCAAGCCTGTCTGAAGCTGACATCTCTGTCATAGTTTCCTTACCGACATTTGAAACAACTTCATGTATGAACTTTGTAAGTGCGATGCTGTCCTTTAAATAGATCTTACGCATATTTGCAAGTTCTACAGGATTTTTCACCGCTTTCATTTCTTCTGTAGGATTTCTGCGTGTAATGACTTCTGCACGCTTCTTGATCTGCTTGTAGCAAGCATAATTGACCTGATTCATATCAAGCATGACAGCTCCGGTATCAAAAAGAACATTTTTCAGAAACTTACGGATAAATCCATAGTCACTGAGCATGACGCCAGCTTTGTCCATAGCTGTTCTAAGCTCCATCGTCGCTGCTTTTTTCTGAACAAAAAGAATCGCCTTATCCAGAGTGATATACGCATAACTCATAAGAACAGGATTATACTGTACATCGTTTCCACGGATGTTAAAAAGCCACATGATATCATCAAGTGATGTAAGTAAAATGCTTCCGGCCCCAGCCTTTTCAAGCTTTTCTCTGAGTCTTTTAAGCTTTGAAGAAACACTCTCACCCACAAGATCAGTTGAAAGGATCTCAGCCTCGCTCACCGGAAAATCCGGGCGCACAAAAATGCCTTCGCTTAGATCGTCTTTTATAGAAAGCTTAAAACCGTTTTTCTTTGCGATCTTCTTAAATTCTTTACCGGCTGCCGCTGTGACTGTTCTTCCATCAAACCCGAAAACGTCACCTTCATGAAGCTTTTCAGCAATGAATTCCTGAATTGTCGGAACTCCTTCTTCACCCATTCTGTAAAGTGTGATACCGGTATTCTCTATTTCTCTTTCTGCCTGAACAAAATATCTGCCATCTGTCCAGAGTCCGGCTTCATTATCCATAACGACAAGACTGCCGTTAGATCCTGTAAATCCGGAGAAAAATTCTCTTACCTTAAAATAATCATTTACATACTCTGAATTATGAAAATCCGCAGTATTAATGTAATAAGCTGTAACTCCCGCTTCTTTCATATTTCGTCTGAGTTCTTTGAGTCGTGATCTGATTTCTTCTGCGCTCATCTTATACCTCCATAAAAGGGATCTAAAACCTTTTACAAATCTGTCTCAGCCCCTTTGACACTTATATCACATTATAGCGTAACCTGATTCGCATGTGAATCCATTGCCGCCAATTCATTCAATGCTTCTTTTGTATCGTCGCTGATCTCTTTCACATACTCTGAAGCAGCTTTTAACATATCTGCATCATTATAGACATCTGCGATCCTAAAATTCATAAGGCCCGACTGCCTTATTCCAAAAAAGTCTCCCGGTCCTCTAAGTTTAAGGTCTTCTGATGCGATCTTAAAACCGTCATTGGATTCATTCAATATTTTAAGACGTTTATTGTCTTCTTTACTCTTTGAAGTATTTAAGAATATACAATATCCCTGTGCAGTACCTCTTCCGACTCTTCCACGAATCTGATGCAGCTGTGCAAGCCCGAATTTTTCAGCATTTTCTATCATCATAACAGTGGAATTCGGCACATCAACACCTACTTCAATGACCGTAGTTGAAACAAGTACATCTATTTCATGTGCTGCGAAACGCTCCATTATCTGATTCTTTTCTTTAGGCTTCATTTTTCCGTGGAGCATTTCCACCCTTACTCTTGAACCAAATATGCTCTTCAGGCGTTCAGTATATTCAATAACATTTTCTGACTCTGTAACCTCTGACTCCTCAACCTGCGGGCATATAACATATGCCTGATGACCCGCTGCAGTCTCCTTTTCAATGAATTCATATGCCTTTTTTCTGAATTCAGGACCGACTACACAATTTTTGATCGGAAGTCTGGCATTTGGAAGTTCATTCATAACAGAAATATCAAGGTCACCATATAAAATTATAGCCAACGTCCTTGGTATCGGCGTTGCAGACATGACTAACACATGAGGTGACTTAAGTTCTCCGTCCTCAGTCCCGGCCTTTTCTGCCAGCGTTTCTCTCTGTTTAACGCCAAACCTGTGCTGCTCATCTGTGACCACAAGAGCAAGCTTATCAAACTCAACCCCATCCTGTATCAGAGCCTGAGTTCCGACAATTATTCGTGCCTCTCCTGTTGCTATTTGAGCTTTTGCCTCTCTCTTCTCTTTTGCTGTCAAGGAACCTGAGAGCAAAACAGTTTTTATCGGAAGTTCATACTCTTCGAGCATGGCCTTGATCTTTGAAGCATGCTGAGCTGCAAGAACCTCTGTTGGGGCCATCATAGCAGCCTGATATCCATTTTCCACAGCACTTACCATAGCCAACAGAGCAACTATCGTCTTTCCTGAGCCCACGTCCCCCTGAACCAGTCTATTCATAGCCCTTTTACCTGACATATCATTAATTATTTCATGATAAGTGTTGAGCTGCGCATTTGTAAGTTTATAAGGAAGACTTTCAATAATTTTCTTTGAACCATCAGATTCTTTTATAGGGAAATTATTTACAGCATTAAGATTTTCCTCTTTCATCTCCTTTACAGAGATCAGGAAAGCCAGATATTCATCAAAGGCAAGCCTTTTTCTTGCCCTTTTCATTATCTCTTCTTCTGCCGGAGAATGAACTGTCCTGATGGCTTCTGAAAGGTCCATCAGCCCCAGTTTACGGACATCCTCCTCCGGAAGATAGTCCTTTATCGGAAAGCAAAGCTCAAATACCTGACTTACTGTCTTTTTAATCCTCTCAGTACCAAGGCCCTTTGTGAGCGGATATACAGGCTCAAGGACATTTTTCATCTTTTCGTACTCGGCTTTTTCAAACATCTTTGGATGCTCAAGTACCGGCTGATTTCTATATAATCCGACTTTTCCGTAAAACACGCGTGTTAATCCCGGAATCACTGATTTTTTCATATATGGCATGTTGAACCATACCATACGGATACTCCCGGTATCATCTGCCGCCTTAGCCGAAAGTATCGTAAGCCGCGGTGCTTTGGCAAGTGTCGGATCAGTCTGCACTGTAAGGGCTGCAGCCACTGTCTGCCCGACCTTCAGCTCGGAAACCTTTGTCAATTCAGGATATCTGACAAAATCTCTTGGAATATAGAGCATTAGATCCCATAAAGAAAAGACGCCGACTTTGCCAAACAAAGCCGATGTCTTCTCTCCTATGCCCTTTAAGTTTTTTATATTTTCACTTAATTTCATATTCATTATTCAACTGATATTATGTAGTAATATACCGGCTGTCCACCTGCAGTCACATCGACTTCAACGTCAGGGTATTTTGCTTCGATCTTTGCAGCAAGTGCATTTGCGCTTTTTTCGTCAAGCTCTGAACCGTAGTAAACACCGATAACTTCAGAGTCTTCATCCGCCATTGCAGCAATCAGCTCCAATGCTGTGGAATCAATCGACTGACCGACTGCAGCGATTCCATCATCATCTATTCCAATAAAATCACCTGAAGCGATCTTTTTACCATCGATCTCTGTATCACGAACAGCATATGTGATCTCGCCTGTCTTGACTGTTCCAAGCGCCTCTTTCATTGCCTCTTCATTTTCTTCAACAGAATTTTCCCCTATAAATGAGATCATTGCAGCAATTCCCTGAGGAACAGTCTTTGAAGGGATAACGATAACCTTTTTATTCTCCACAAGCTCAGCGGCCTGATTTGCAGCAAGCACGATATTCTTGTTATTCGGAAGCACAAAAACAGTATCTGCATTTATAGCTTCAACAGCTTTAAGAATGTCCTCTGTTGAAGGGTTCATTGTCTGGCCGCCTGAAATCACATAATCTACTCCTAGCTGCTCAAAAACCTCAGAAAGTCCATCACCGGCAGAAACAGCAACAAATCCATAAGCCTTGTGCTCTGCTTCAGCTTTTTCTGCTTCCGGCTCAGCCTGTGCTTCATTTTCTTTACTCAACTCTTCATAAGTGCCATTCTGGAGCTTAAAAAGCCTCTCATTATGCTCCTTACGCATATTGTCAACCTTAACAGAAGTAAGAGCACCATACTTAAGTGCTTCCTCAAATACTGAACCCGGATGATTTGTGTGTACATGTACCTTTACAATTTCATCCATGGCAACACACACAATAGAATCACCTATCGACTCAAGAAATCTCTTTAAATTTGCCTCATCATTGGCATTAAAGGGCTTGTCAGCTTCAAGGATAAATTCTGTGCAGTATCCAAATTTAATATCCGCAGAAGCAACGACCTCTTCATTAATGCCTGATGCATCAAGTTTAACCTTCGGAGCAGCTTCAGGTGCCTCTTTAACCTCACTTCTTCTGCCATTGAGCAGATCAGCAGCGCCTCTGATAACTTCCACAAGGCCACGTCCGCCGGAATCCACAACACCTGCTTCTTTAAGAACAGGCAGCATTTCAGGGGTCTGTGAAAGTACATACTCTGCATGATGAAGAATCTCATCTGCAAAATCCTGTACTGAAAGGTGCTTTGTTTTAACAAGTTCTGCAGCCTTTGCTGAAATGCCATGTGCTACAGTAAGGATCGTTCCCTCTTTAGGCTTCATTACAGCTTTATAAGCTGTCTCTGTACCTTTTTCAAAAGCAACAGCTACAACATTAGGAGTAAGCTCCTCATATTCAGCCGCTGTCTTTGCAAAACCTCTGAGAAGCTGTGAAAGGATAACTCCAGAGTTACCACGGGCTCCTCTTAATGAACCCATTGAAATCGCACGACATACATCTGCCATTGTGCAGTCATCGCCAAGTGCAGCAACTTCTCTTGCTGCTGACTGTATAGTCATGGTCATATTGGTACCTGTGTCACCATCCGGAACAGGAAAAACATTCAGTTCATTTATAATTTCCTGATTAGCGCTCAGGTTCTCTGCTGCTGCAAGAAAGCAGCTGCGTACAGCCTGGGCATTAATTATTTGAATTGCCAAATCTAAATCCTTCCTTTTAATCAATTACTCTTACGTCTTCAACGTAAATGTTGATTTTTTCAACCTTAAAACCGGTATACTTTTCAAGTTTGTATGTAACCGAATCAATAAGATTTCTCGCAACAGTCTGAATACTTACTCCATACGCAACTATGATATGAAAATCAACTGTAAGCTTATTGTCATTGACAGTTACATTTATTCCGTGATTAAGATTATTTTTCTGCAGCAGCTTTACCAAGCCATCTTTAACAGAAACTGAAGCCATACCAACAATGCCAAAGCACTCCATCGCCTCTGACCCGGCATACTGAGCGATCGCCATGTTGTCAATCTCCACGCTGCCGTACTCGGTACTCATTCTTCCTTTCATTCCTGTCCCTCCATTTCCTCTTCTATCCAGTCAGCACGCATTGTAAGCCATTCACTGAGCCACCTCACCTGACTGTCATATGAATTATCCTGATAGGTCTGTAATACTTTATTGCTTTGTTCTTCAGGAATACTCCAGCGAACAAAATTCATACGTGCTGCAGCATCATTTCTTTCTATGCGTTCATCTACTTCATCTGCGGCCTTTCTGAAGGCCTCCTTGACTCCATAGTTCTCATACACATCTTTAACTGCATCCGTAAATACAGGATTCTCAAACAACCTGTTATAATAATCGCGCTTACGCGCCGTCCATCCTGAAGGCCAGATATAATCCTCTTCAAGGAATGGCATTTCTATGATCCCGGCAGTACGATCATAATCCCATGCCGGGCCTGTATACATTTTTTGTTCTCCGCTGTTCCAGTAAAGATAGACGCTTCTCACCGTCGGATCGGTCGTCTTTGAAAATTCCTGCAGCCAATAATATTTTGCCAATGAAATCAAGTCCACATCAGCCAGATCCGAGGTCGGATCATAAAACTCATTAATTACATTCTGAACATATTTCATTGATTTTTCAATAACATTTATATCATCACAATCCCGAAGCTCAGCAAACATATGCTTATAATCTCCATCACCTGTAAGAGAAGGATCATCATAAACTATCTGAGTATTATTTTCCTTCGCATCAAGAAGACAATATAAATAGTCATTTTTCTCAATATTGACTCTGTTCTCCCCAACTTCTACCTTTGTACAAAGTGAATATTCGCCATGGTACTCACCATTTATGAACAAATCAACTTCCTGTATTTTTGCAGGATATGGAAGTCCCATATCCGCTGCCAATGAAAGAAATACTTCATTTCTCAAAAGCGAATAATCTCCCGAGTTCGCAACGAGTGCCCATTTCTTGGCACTGCCCATTCCCAGCAAATTTTCTCTTTTATCCAATGTTATCTGATAGCTTTTTTTGTCAGCAAGCCAGGTAATATTTCCACGTCCACGCATCTTCATCCTCTGCTGGACCCGGTCACCGCTTACTGTCTGCAATTCCATTATACCACTTGTATATAGATCATGATCTTCTGATGCCTCAATATCATTAAGTGACGGAGCATTTGAAGATATCTGCAGATTAATCGCAGGATTCTCAGATTTCATCACGTACACACGCGTTCCCTGTATCTCCATATCTTCCAAAGAAAAGTCATGCTGAAAACGTTCCAGATAACTGCCATCTTTCCCCACAGAGTAAAATACCAGCTTACTAGCATCTGCTGTACTTGGAAGGAAAATACAGATTCCATCATCTACAGCATAGCCTTCAGTATCGAAAAACAGGCCGTTATTTTCATCCGATGGGATAAAAATCCCTTCAAAATCCTCCGCATCAGTATATCCAACTGTCTCTCTTGCATTCCCGGTTTCTAAAAAAACAACAAATGTAAAAACAGCTGCGCAGAACACAACGACCGCTAAAAGCAAAAATATTAAATTCTTCTTTCTGAGCATGTCTAACTCCTTTTCGCGGTCAAAACATTTTAATACTTATCTATTTCAGTTATAAAACACAAAAAAGAGCCAGGGCAAATATGCCCTGACTCCTCATTTACAATTCTCATTAGCGAGCATTGATATTATGCACGCTCAACTGCTCCTGAACGCAGGCAGCGGCTGCAAACATAAAGTCTCTTCGGAACGCCGTTTACCTTACACTTCACGTGTCTGATATTTGACTTATAAATGTGATTCGACCGTCTATGAGAATGGCTGACGTTGTTACCAAAGTGAACGTCCTTACCACAAACTGCACATTTTGCCATTATAACACCTCCTTGCAAACCGTACTGGGCCCTGCTATCCAAGCCCGCAACATTAACAGTTTAACAGAATTTCACCGTTAATGCAACACTTTTTTATCTTAATTATTTTCAGTGCCTTCAAAAGCAATATCAACAGCCTCTTCATCATCGATATCAGGACCGGGCTCGCCCTTTTTCTCTGCGAATTTGCTGACAATATCCGGAACCATATCAAGTATTTTTGTTACTGAATCCTGATTCTTAATATTAACTAGTTTTGTAACGCCATTTCTAATGACAAGGACTGCTGAAGGTGCCATTTTTCCACCTATTCCGCCAGCATTCTTATCTTTTTTATCATTACTTCCGCTGCCTGCTCCCATGCCGAACGACACTTCCACGAGCGGAATTATAACAGTATCTCCTAAGCTGATCGGCTCTCCAACGACTGTTTTCGTTGAAAGAAATGAGCTCATTCCCTGCATCAGCTTATCGATAACTTCGCTGTTATTCTTATCAGCCATGTCTTCTGATTCCCTTCAAAGTTTTTTTAATGTCTCTGTCTCTATATACCCGTATTGCTATCAGCACAAGCACATAGATTCTTAAATTACCTTTAATACTTCCATTTCCGTTGAGCACTGTTTTCTCAAAATCCGGCTCAAAACGAACTGAATCTCCGATCCACGGTGAAAACGAACAGTACAGACCGTATACCTTTCCGGTATCTGCCGGATCTTCCTGTCCACAACACACGTCTATCAGGATCTTCTTCGGCTTTATCTTAATCAAAAGCCACCCAAGTTCTTTTTTAATATGTTCATACGCCCGCTGCGTTGAAGGGCGTTCCCAAAGACTTTTATAATATTCTGCCTTCTCATAAACATTTTTTATTTTATCACATAGCGAAGAGATTGTGTGTGAAATATTATCCAATGCTGATGAAATCTTCTCAATAATAAGTCTCACCCTGCAAATGATCTTCTCAAACAAAGTTTCCGTCTTTTCAAACGTGTCACTTTCAAGATCATCTTCAATATAAGGTTCACCATCAGCAGCATTTGCATACAAACCATCTTCAATGTTTCTTTCAGGCTTTTCTTCCTTTTCAGTCTCAATAGAATCTGTCGACTCACTCACATAAGCCTTTACCTCTGAATTTTCTTCTTTCTTTGGCATTTCAGAAGATACGGGCTCAGCTTCATTATTGACTTGAATGCTGTAATCTTCAATCTCGCTTTCTTCTATAGCTTCATCTTCAGAGTCCTTTGGATAAACTTTTCTTCCAAAAAGTTTTGCTCCATAATCAATTCCACCGGAATCAGAGCTGCTATAGGTTAAGTAAGCCTTCAGTATATGCAGAAACCATGTGATGCTCACATCTGCATTATATCTGCTCTCTTCCCTGTCAAAATCAAACTTTATCTGATACCTCACCGGCACAAAAAGCACTGCTAAGATCGCAAGAATGAGCAAACCTAAAACACATAATAGGGCAATTCCTATTACCTTAAGGATGGTAAGCAGTATCACCATAGCTTTCTGTCCTCCATCCTTTGAAAATAATTTCTGGTATCATAACTACCATCTTCTTCATGCACATCACAGAGGATTTTCCACGAAAGTTTTGCCGCCTCTTCATATCCCGAAGCGATTCCAACGATATATATCGGCAGCTTATGATATATTTTTTGCTTAAAAACAAAATTATGGTATATAACAAGCGGATCATCACCATACTTAGGCACAACTATACAGTATGTGTCCAAAAGTCCTGCTCCGTGTGATATCTTCCATCTCACAAGCGCATTATTCTTTTTTAAACCCTCTCCGATATAGAGATGTTTTGCAAATCTCATGTAAGCTCTTACTCTCCATAATAAGCATCAAAAATACGCTTAGCCATGGGTACAGCATAATCACTTCCACTGCCTGCACCCTCCACAATTACTGTAACAACTATATCAGGATCACTGATATTCGAATATCCTGTAAACCATGCATGACTCTGTCCTTTGACATTACCAAATTCAGCCGAACCGGTCTTTCCTGCTGCAGTATAGGCAAGCTTTGAAAGCTTCTTACCTGTTCCGGTATTTACAACCTCTTCCATGAATTCCTGCTCTATCTTCGCTTCATTTTCAGTCATTATACTCTTAACCTTCTGAGGTTCATAAGATTCTATAACCGTTCCCAGATAATTAGTCTTCTTGAGGATCTCATACGGTTTCATCATTACTCCATTATTCGCTATAGCCTGAGTTATCATGGCCATATGAAGCGGAGACATAAGTGTATTTCCCTGTCCCATCGCTGTATGCATTATCTCTTCTGTGTCTGCACCGCTCTTTAATGTAAATGAGCTTTTCGAATAATATAGATCTGTAGGAAGATCCGTATTAAAAAGCAGTTCATTACATGTATTTGCATATTTTTTAAGATTAAGCTGCATACCGATATTTGCAAAAGAACTATTGCAGGATTTAGCGAATGACTCTTTTAGATCCAGATTTCCATGCACAGATCCATGATAACATTCTACCGTCACATCATCAAATGTTATGCTTCCCTTACAGTTAAACCTATAATCCTGATAGTCATCTGAATGTTCTTTAAGATACTCTAAAAGAGTGACTATCTTAAAGGTCGATCCCGGCGGGTAAAGCCCCTGAGTAGCTCTGTTGACCAGCGGAGAATCCTCGGTATCTGCACTGATCGAAGCCCAGTTATCAGAAACCGTATTCGGATCATAATCAGGCTTCGAAACCATTGCAAGTATCTTCGCTGTCTTAGCATCCATCACCACTATCGCACCTTTATATGCTCCAAGTGCTTCGTAGGCCGTTTCCTGCAGGTTCACATCATATGAAGTATATACGTTATCTCCATAGTTTCTGACTCCGGCCATTTCTTTCTGTAATTTCTCATTCACCGGTGAATCAGATGTCAAAAGATCTATATTGGCCGCATGTTCAACTCCTGCGCATCCATGGGAGTCATAACCGACAGCATGCGCAAAAACCTCCTTAAACGGATAATACCTGACCTCTTCATTATCTGAGTTCATCGCCTGCTCTGCAAGTATAGAACCATCAGCTGCATAAATATTTCCTCTGATGACCTTCTTTGCAAGATTCTGCTGACGCATGTTATACGATGAATTTATCTCAGTAGGTGCCTTAAACTGAACATAATAGAAAAAATAGCACATCATTGCCATAAAAACAGCAGCAAAAAAATACATAACAACCGACATTTCGTTATTGCGTTTTGCCAGCTTCTTTCCTTTATCCCGCATATCCGCCTCTCATTTCATATGACACAGTTCTTCCCTCTGTATCATGTATCAGGTATATTCCCTGAACTATCGCAAGCATTATAAGTGTTGATAGCACAGAAGACCCTCCATAACTGACAAGCGGAAGTGTAACTCCTGTCATCGGGATAAATTTAATCGTTCCTCCTACTGTAAGAAGTATCTGGAACGCATAATATACTGCAAATCCAAGTGCCATTAGCCTGTAATAAGGATCATTTGCAGTCATTGCCATATTAATTATCATCAAAAAGGTACTCATGCAGATAAGGATCAGGCATATTCCAAAGATACAGCCTAACTCCTCCGATACTGCTGCAAATATAAAGTCCTGCTCAACAACAGGGATTTTATTCGGGCTTCCCATATTTAATCCCATTCCAAACCAGCTGCCTGTTCCGATAGCGAAAAGAGATTGGGTTATCTGATATCCCTGACCTTCAATGACCTTAAACGGATCAAGCCACGCCGTAACTCTAACTCTTACATGTGCAAAAAGTTTATAGCCTATCAACGAACCGACAACTCCTGCTGCCGCTCCGCCAGCAAGCACTACAGGTGCCTTCACTGATGCATAAAGCATGAAAACATACACTATAAAAAAGATCAATGCACTTCCGAGATCCTTTGAAAACACAAGTATCGCAACATGGGCAAATGCTGCAGCACCTCCGATTATCAATCTTTGAAGCGAAGGTTTGAGCATTATCCTGCCCGTGTCCTCATCCTCTTCTGTAAGCATTCCTGCCAGAAACACAACATATAAAAGCTTTACAAACTCTGACGGCTGGAACGTTATTCCTGCGATCTGCCACGAAAGCTTTGAACCATTTGTCACTGCTCCTGAAACCATAACAGCTGCTATCGCCGCAAGTCCGATACCTCCAAAAACATAGGTATATCGCCTGAGTTCTCTAAATCTTATCATCAGATACGGTATAAACATCGTAACCGCAAGTGAAACTGCGACAATAAAAAACTGTTTTAATGCCTTTGTCTGATCAAGTCTTGTAAGTATCACAAAACCTATCGCCAAAAGCATGCACATATTATTTACAAGAAGTCTGGAACACTCAGGATATAAAATTCTATAAAGAACTATTATCGCTATGAGCATTACTTCCTGAAAAGCTCCTAATGTAAAAATTTCTACATTCTTAGATGTGATCGCAAGCACAAGAAAGCTGGTCATATGAAACAGGATCATAAAAGCCTCCTGTGTGATATAAAACCAGTTCTTGTCACTGCCTTTGCCTATCACAAATGCCATAAAGCAATGAAATGCATACATTGCTCCAAAAAAGATCAAAACATATCGTGATAAACCAACTATAGCTGTACTCATAAATCAGACGTCATTCGACTCCCTTTCTGAAGTGTCCTCTCGTATATTCTCTAAACGGAGGTTCGTCCTGTACCCCATTGAAAAGATCGACATAATATGCAGTGATCCTCTCGGCTTCTTCCGGACTCTCTGTAGTAAAATTCAGTCTTACAGAATCAAGTCCCAAAGCCTCGATAGCTTCAATTTCCTTATGAAGCGAAACCGGTACTGAATTATAGATCACATTGTAGCAGTATCTGCATTCACACACTGCAGGAAATTTAACATTTTTTCTATCTGTAAGCGTCATATCATGTCCATCCGGAATATTTCTTCCGCATTTATGATTTTCTGTAAGGTACAGACAATTTGCCGTTATCATCAGCGGAGCTCTTCCATAGACTACCAGCTCAGTTCCCTTAGATCCTCTTTTCCTGATCTCATGAACATTAAGCTCAAGTGGTATCGTCTCTTTTGTGACCCCAGCTTCTCTTAAAGCCTCTGCCGCCTCTGAATTAAACGAATAAAGCGAAGCATCTGCTATCACACTTCCGTGAAAATCCGATTCCTTAACAAATCCCAATTCTTCATAATTTCTGATCAGTACACCATTTGCACCTTTAACAATCTGTACTTTCTCAGCCTTTGGTTCATCTCTCATTACATAGGGCATGACCTGAACCCATGTTTTACGACATCCTTTTGGACGATCTTTACTGTAAACAGCATTGACAGCCTCAAACTGAGATAATCTTTCAGCCTGATCAGATTTCTCACAAAGTACGTTTATATTCACTTAAAATCTCCTCTTCAAGACCTGCTAAGGCTGAACGTCTAAGTTCATTGAGCTGTTTCACAGGTACAAAAACATTATTTCCCAGATCAAATCGCAGATTCTCAAAAAAGAATGACGTATTTCCGGTCTTTTCCATCTGTTTTCTGAAGTCCTCCTCGCCCATAGGACGTTTTGAGGCTTCCTGAGCCAATTCACCGGTCACCTTAAAGCTTTTATCTCCGCGCATAACCTCTATAACAACAGGTTTTCCAGGATAAGCCACAACACTGCCCTTTATCGGAAGCTGCTTTTTCTCATTCACAAAATCCTTAGGAAGATCAGTTGCATAACTGCCTCTTTCAATGGTCACCATTTCATAACCGTTATGCTTTGTAAAATATCCTGTGTTTCTTCCGCTTCTTGAATAAAGATTAAGAAGCTTCTCAAGATCTTTTTTGTTTACTTTATAGCCTTCTCTGCCTTTTTCGTAATAAAGATCAAGATACTTTCGATACATTGCCGCAACGCCTGCCACATATTCAGGTGCCTTCATCCTTCCCTCTACCTTAAGGGAGTAGCCTCCTGCCTCCAGAATATCTGGCAGCAGTTCCAACGTGCAGAGATCCTTCATTGAAAGGATATATCTTCCGTCCTTTTCATACGGCTGTCTGCATGGCCCGGCACATCTTCCGCGGTTTCCGCTTCTTCCGCCGAGAAATGAAGACATAAGACACATTCCCGAATAGGAATAGCACATAGCCCCATGTATAAAGACTTCAACTTCCATACCGGTCTCATCATGTATCTTCTTTATCTCAGCAAGAGAAAGCTCTCTTGCAGGAACAATTCTTTCAGCTCCAAGGCTTTGAAGATATCTCGCCCCATGAACTCCCGTAAGAGCCATCTGTGTGCTTGCATGAACCGGAAGTTTCGGAAATTCACGTCTTATGTACCTGATAAGCCCAACATCCTGTACGATAACACCATCAAGTCCGGCCTCATAATAAGGCACAAGAAAATCATGTATCTGCGCCATTTCATCCTCTTTCATAAGGATGTTAAGCGTCATATACATCTTCTTTCCAAATAGGTGAGCATAATTTATCGCCTGAACATATTCTTCTTCTGTAAAATTTCCGGCATATGCCCTTGCACCAAACCGCGGACCTCCCGCATAAATCGCATCTGCTCCGGCAGCTACTGCTGCATAAAAGCATTCCATATTTCCTGCCGGAATTAGTAATTCTGCCAAATTAATTCCTTTCACAAAAAAGAGCCGCTTTACAGCAGCCCTTATTTTCTATCTTCTTCTTCCGTAGTGCTTCTTTTTGTGACGTGTCTGACTTTGAGGTACCGTATCCTCATGACCATATACCGCACTTCCTACAAACTCAGCTTCACCATCAATAGTTTGAACAAAATCATCTTCATTTACAAGCTGTTTATGTTTTTCTTCGTACTCATCCGAATCAACGACCTCGGCGTCATCATTCACATGTTCATACATACCCGAAGAAAATATCATTTCATCGTCAAACTCATTTTCGATATGCTTATCGAGTTCTTCATATCTGTCGTAGTCCTCCGGCTCTGCATACCTTTCAGCCTCTTCGTAATCGTCATCTTCTTCGTATTCTTTTGAAGCAAACTTTTCTTCAGGCACATTTTCCGCACTCTCCTCTGCCTTATTAAAAGAATACTCATTATTTCGACTGTTCTTAAGCTCTGCTTCAAGCTGAACTACTCTTTTCTGAAGCTCTGTATTTGAATTCTGCATCTGCTCAAGAGTCTCTTCCGTACTCTTGAGCTTTAACTCTGCAGTAATTAAGTCATGTTTTATATCGTAAAGTTCTTTATCTCTTCTGTCTGCCTCAGACTGAAGCCTTTCCATCTGCTCCTTTGCCTTGAAATAATCATCGGCAATATTTAGCTCCAGCAGCATATTCTGAGTATCGAGCGATTGCCTCTTATAGCCGTCAACTTTGCTGAACTCAGAAATTTTTCCATTGATATAAGCTGCGACACGCTGCATATATTCTTCGCTCTCATATCCTGAAAGAGTTAATACTTTACCTCCAATAAGTACCTCTGTATCGGTCTTCTTTGCCATACAGTGCCTCCCCACGCGTTCTACGCGCATCTTTGTTCAAAGGTACAAATACCTCAACAATTTAGGTTAATTATATCAGATTCAATTATAAGCGTCAAAATAACCGGGGTCACTCCATATCCTTTATTTCAAGCATATGCTGCATTGCAAGCTCCGTCACAACTCTTCCTCTCGGAGTCCTGTTTATAAGACCGTTTTTAATAAGATACGGCTCATAGACATCTTCGATCGTTCCTGCATCCTCTCCTACAGCCGCAGCCAGAGTATCCAGGCCGACCGGACCTCCTGAAAACTTATCTATCATAGTTCCAAGAATATTTCTGTCCAGCTCATCGAGTCCATATTTATCAACTTTCAAAAGATCAAGCGCCTGATTGGCGATCTCTTCCGTAATTTTTCCATCATATTTAATTTCTGCAAAATCTCTGACACGTTTCAAAAGCCTGTTTGCAATTCTCGGTGTACCTCTTGCTCTTCTTCCCATCTCAATAGCAGCTTTATCCTCGATCTCAACTCCTAATCTTCCTGCTGAATTCTTAATTATGACAGCAAGCTCCTCTACCGAATAAAACTCAAGATGATTTATGATACCGAATCTGTCTCTGAGCGGAGCCGAAAGAAGTCCTGCCCTTGTTGTGGCACCGATAAGTGTAAAATGCGGCAGAGGAAGCCTCAACGACTTCGCTGTAGGTCCCTTGCCGATCATAATATCAATTGCAAAATCCTCCATTGCAGGATAAAGAACTTCCTCCACCTGCCTGTTGATCCTGTGGATCTCATCAAGGAACAGAACATCTCCGTCCTGCAGATTATTTAGAATAGCGGCAATATCTCCAGGTCTCTCAATCGCAGGGCCTGACGTTATCTTAAGCCTTGCTCCCATTTCTTCAGCTATGATTCCTGCCAAAGTAGTTTTTCCAAGTCCCGGCGGGCCGTAAAAAAGCACATGATCCAGCGCTTCCTCACGCTTTTTCGCCGCATCGATATATATCTTTAATGTCTTTTTAATTTTTTCCTGTCCGATGTAATCATCCAGATTCTTTGGTCTGAGAGAACCTTCAATATGAACATCCTCTTCTGTCACCTTAGTCTCTATGACACGTCTTTCCATATGCTGCACCTATTGTTAAATATATTTTAAAGCTGCCTTTAACAGCAGATTTGAATCCGTAATTGTACCATCATCCGCAGCACGAACTGCTTTATAAGCATCCGAAGATGAATATCCAAGTGCAGTAAGTGCTTCTATCGCCTCTTCTCGAGCCCCTGATGTTTCAGGCGCCGGAGGTTCTACCTTTCCTCCCGCATTAAATGCATGCTCGAAAGTATCTTCAAGTGATATCTTATCCTTGAGATCGATTATAACTCTTTGAGCTGTCTTTGCACCAACTCCCGGTGCCTTGGCAATAGCCTTGGCATCTCCTGCAAGGATTGCAAACCTGAGCTCATCCGGCGATAGTACAGACAAAATAGCCTGCGCACCTTTAGGTCCTATTCCACTTACCTGAATCAACTGCTTAAAGATCGACAGATCATCTTTTCTCAAGAATCCAAAAAGTCTTATATCATCTTCCTTAAATACAAGATGGGTATAAACTTTAAGCTCATCTCCTATCGGCGGAAGCTCTGAAGCAATTCCCTCTGTAATATTTACTTCGTAGCCAACACCATTCACATCCAGATAAAGATGTGCATTATCATATCCTTCGATGGTTCCCCTTAAAAATCCTATCACAGACTTTATCCTCTAATCTTTTTTATTCTTTTATAAATCTCGGAAGAAAGGATTCCGATCAGAAATCCTGTAACGACACCGCTGACAAGAAGCGGCGGCAGATAATAGATCAGCTTTGTATTAGATACCGCGATAATAGCAGCTATAAGCTGTCCTACATTATGAAAAATTCCTCCGGCCATGCTTACTCCAACCATGGAAAACTTACCAGATCGTTTCATAAGCATCATAATTATAAAGCTAAGAACACCACCACACAAGCTATACACTATACTAAAGGCATTTCCAAAGAGAAAACCGACCAAAAGTATACGCATTACGTTAATTACAAAAGCCTGCTTACCGTCCCAATAATACAGGGCAAAAACAATAAGCAGATTGGTCAATCCAAGCTTCATCCCGGGGACCGGAAAAATTACCGGAATCATGCTTTCAACATAAGAAAGAATAAGTGCCAGAGCTGTAAACACAGCTCCAACTGCTATTCTCTCAGTCCGCAATTGAGTCATATTCAGACTCCTTCCCGTCTGTTATCTCTACAACTATTCTTCCTGGAAGACAGACTATAGTTTCTCCGACCTCAGATATCTCCGGCATATTCACGCATACCTTATCCGGACATCCCGCCTCGACCATATTAGCCTTGCCATCCTTGATAACAAGCTTATCAACTATCCCATAAGCTCCTTCAATCTCAATTTCATCATCTTTTTCAAGATCAAATGTGCCTGAAACAGCACCATCAATGCTGACCACGACCATTTTGCCTTCTTTAGCCGTGAAATTCTGCACTGTAAACCAAACGAGCGCGGCTGCAATGGCCGCGCCCGGTATTATCCAATCAATTTTCTTCATCATAGAACTTTGCCCTCAGTTTCGTGTATCTATCTTTCATCTTAATAAATCTTTCACTTTCACTAATATGTAATGCTCTTGCAAGCTGAGTGCAGAAATCAAGAGCAAATATTATGAAAATTATACTACAGAACTTTCTTCCCATTGTCGGCGCTATACTGTCAGCAAGTGCCGCCACATGCCTGTGCACAAATCCGAAAAGGCACAATGCATAAAATCCCCAGCCAAGGGTACTTTCCAGGCAGATTATTCCTTTGTAATTGAAAGGTTTCTCGTTATAATCCCACCAGAGCTCGCCAAAGATTTTGATCATGAGCTCACCTACTGCATACTCGAATGCCGTAGCTATAATTGCCGCTGTAATATACAACAGAACGTGATGTGAAGCAATTGGCCGGAACATGAACCATGCACCGACAAATCCGATCCCATAAATGGGGCAGAATGGACCTTTAACAAACCCGCGATTTGTTATACGTTTATTGCAGAACGACATGTACACACTTTCAAGAAACCAACCGAGAATACTGTACATAATAAACCACATTATTACATGATATGCATCCGTATCTAAAATAGGCATATTCCACATAAGCGTTTCCTCCATTGCTGTCGTAAACTAAATCCGTTTATATTTATATAAACATAAAGGATTCTAATTATTAAGTTCAAATATAACTAAATGAAATAAGCCCTGGCGAAATTAACGCCAAGGCTTGACATCATTAGTTATATTTGCGCTTACGAGCAGCTTCTGACTTCTTCTTACGTCTTACGCTTGGTTTCTCATAATGCTCTCTCTTGCGGATTTCCTGCTGGATACCTGCTTTAGCGCAGTTTCTTTTGAAACGGCGTAAAGCGCTGTCAAGAGATTCATTTTCTTTTACAATGACATTTGACATAGCTCGCACCTAACCTCCCTTCAGACCAACAGACTTAGGCTGAATGGGTATTTGCATGTTCTTCATTAACATGCATTAATTATTATAACAGAATTTTTCTGCTCGTCAAGTATTAATCTTCAATTTTTTCATATCTGTTCCAAACCTTGTCTTCTCCGACTACATGCTTAGAACCATCCTCATCTATAATGATATAATCGCCTTCACAAATAAAGGTTCTTCCTCTGCGATGGGTTATATATGGAGATACAAGCTGACCATTTTCTCTCGTAACCTTAACAAGATTATCTGTGACAAACCATCCCTTTGTTACTATATCTGTAAAAAGTTCATAGCCATCCTCCAGGCCCTTTCCCATCTCATATTTTACAACGTTACTCAGAAGACCTTTTCTCTTGCATTTCATTTTATTACCTCCAAATTGACGTATAATAACCATTCTCCTATTGCTTTTATCGGATTATTTTAAACTTTATACAATAGATAAAATGCACTTATTTTAGGCCCAAAATTCGTCAGAATATTCCTTGTTTTTTGCATAAATTTGCCATACAATTGTACTAGGTATACATATGAGAATTGGACACGGATGTCCTATCAGCTTTCAAAGGAGTGTGATCATATATGTCATCAATCGGCTCACTAAGCAACAGCTCTTCATATTATTCGACATTATTTTCAAGCCTTTCATCAACCCAGACAAGTTCTACAACAACTTCTGACGGGTTAGGCGCTATATATTCGAATCTTACAGAGAGCCACAATATCAAAAGCGGAACTTATTACAATCTGTTAAAGGCTTATTACAGTCAACAGGATTCCAACTCACTCACAGAAGAAGAGGCAGCAAGTTCAAAATCAGCTTATACAAAGGTTCAGACTGCTGCTGATAACCTCAAAGACGCTTCAGATGCTCTGGATGATTCCAGCCTTTACACATCAGAAAATATCGATACATTATACGAAAAGGTTTCTGATTTTGTAAGCAGTTATAATTCAACACTTAATGCAGCAGGATCTGATGAAGCATCTGCCACAAACAAAACCGCTCTGAATATGGCTTCAGCCACCGCAAAAAGCATTAAACAGCTTTCAAAAGTAGGAATCAGCGTAAGCAGTGATGGTACACTTTCAATTGATGAAGAGGCTTTCAAGAGTTCAGATCTTTCTGATATAAAGAATCTTTTCACAAGTACAAATTCATACGGAAGTACCATTTCAAGTAAGGCAAGCATTATAAGCAACACAGCAGCTTCTAAGCTTGAAAAGCTTGGAAAG
This sequence comes from Lachnospiraceae bacterium, assembly GCA_024692715.1. Classification (GTDB taxonomy): domain Bacteria; phylum Bacillota; class Clostridia; order Lachnospirales; family Lachnospiraceae; genus NK4A144. The sequence continues at coordinate 21,577 of JAILMH010000058.1, read as the reverse complement.
GCAACAATTTCCAAAACTAATTCTTACGTTTCAAGCATTGTTGAGAGCTCAAGTGACGAAGAAGAGAGTGAAAATGTTTACTCTACTATCAAATCAAGTGCATCTAAGGTTCAGTCTGATATCGATGCATTAAGAGATGATTCGACTTATCAGAATTCTACATCCATCTACACAGCTCTAAGCAGCTTTGTAAAGGATTACAACACGTTGCTCTCTGCAGGTGTTTCCGAGGATGCAGCCGCTGCAAATTCAGCCGCATTGAAGCTCGTCACTTCAACCGGCGGAAATTATCGAAATCTCGAAAACATCGGAATATCTGTTGATGAGGATGGAGTCCTTTCCATCGATAAGTCTAAGGTCAACGATGCAGATATCGACGACATTAAAGCATTATTTGCAGATGACAATTCAAGCTATGGCTACCAGATCGATGTCAAAGCGCAGACACTCGAAAGCATAGCATCAAATAAGCTTGCAGATACGACCATCTATTCTTCAAATGGTTCTTTCTCATCTACAAGCACAAGCAGTCTTTTCTCGACGACTGTATAAAAAAATTCCGGTGGAATCAACCACCGGAATTTTTTTATGCCTCGCTGTGAGAACCTTTATGCATTGAAAAGCTCTTAAGATCGATCTTCTCCATCTCAATTGCCTGTTCGATGTTTCTGTCATCAGCCTTCTTGATAAGATTATCTCTATCCTTCTTTGCAAGCATTTCCTTTCTGTGTGATGAAGGACCGCCTACACAGCCGCCGATACAAGACATTCCTTCAATGAAGTCATCTGTAAATCTGCCAAACTTCCAAAGAGTAAGTGTCTTCTTGCATTCTTCAAGGCCATTACATTTAGCAACCTTAATGTTAGTTGCATCAACGTCTGTTTCCTTAAATCTCTGAAGTACAGCATTAGTAACACCGCCGCTGTTACCAAATCTCTTACCGAATACAGAACCCTGCTGTGTTGAGTACTCTGCAGGCTCAAGCTGAACCTTCTTAGCTCTCATCATCGCACGGATCTCTCCAAATGTAAGTGCATAATCTGCATTTCCCTCAAGCTCAGAATCTCTAACCTCTGCCTTCTTGGCAACACAAGGTCCGATAAATACTACAACGCAATCTGGCTCTTTTGCCTTAAGCATTCTTGACATTGCGCACATAGGAGATACAGATGTCGAAATATTGTCTGTAAACTCAGGGAAGTGCTTTTTAATATAGCTTACAAATGCAGGACAGCATGAAGTTGTCATCTTCTTACCAGCCTTGTATGCTTCAGCCCACTCAGCAGCCTCAGCAGCAGCAGTAAGATCTCCGCCAAGTGCAACCTCAAGACAATCTGTAAAACCAATTGCCTTCATTGCCGGCTTCCAGCTGTCGATAGTTATATCAGCGCCAAACTGACCTTCCCATGAAGGAGCAAGCATTGCATAAACCTTCTTACCAGCTTTCATAGCCTTAATGATATCAACAATTGATGTCTTTGTTCCGATCGCACCAAACGGGCAAGAGTGAACACAGCGTCCGCACTGTACACACTTTGACTCATCGATTACACAGATACCGTTCTCATCCATTGTAATAGCGCCTGTAGGACAACTCTGCTTACATGGACGTACCAGCTCAGCAATAGCGTTATAAGGGCAAGCCTTTGCACACTGTCCACACTCTTTACAGAGCGAAGGATCGATGTAAGAACGATTTCCCTTACCAATTGTGATCGCATTGAACTTACAAGCTGAACGACATGCATGCTGCAGACATCCTCGACAGTTATCTGTAACTGTGTAACGTGAGATCTGACAGTCATCACACGCTGCTTTAATAACCTGTACTACGTTATGAGACTTATTGCTAGGATTAGCATCAAGACCTTCTGCAAGTCTCACTCTTTCCTTAACGATTTCTCTTTCTCTATAGACACAACAACGAAACTTTGATTTTGGTCCCGGAGAGATCTCATAAGGAATCGCATCTCTACCCTCTTCAAGCTTTCCTTCATAAGCAAGCTCCGCAACCCTTGTAAGAATGGCATGCTTGATGTTTAATACTGTTACATCTCCGCTTAACATAAAACTCCTTTCAGATTGGAACTGCCTTTACCGCCACAGGCTGACTACTCTCCTGCATCGAACAGTACCGCTTTCTCCCATATATAGAAAATATAATTTTATTATTCTTTCAACAAATTCATAAAAAGAATAATTTCAAGCCTTGTTTATTATTTCACAATCTTCGGTAAAAATAAAGACCTCTGGAGCTTTTTTTCGCGCCAGAGATCTTTTTTACATAAAACTCACGACAACTTTTAAAAAAATACTAATTTTTTGTTGAATTTGTACAAATCCATTTTATTACGATAAGTACCCTTTGCGCAAAAGGTACTTATCGTTTTTATAAAACTATACGAATTACTTCGTACAAAGATCGACTATTTATCAATCCTTATTATCGTAAAGATCTACAAGACCATTGAGGTACTCGAAGTGCTTCTGAGCATTCTCTGCAGCCTTCTCGAAGAGCTTATCAGCCTTTTCAGCATTAACCTTCTTAAGAGCTGTGTAACGAGCTTCACCATTGATGAAGTCCATATATGGAATTGTAGCAGCCTTAGAGTCAAGAGAGAACTTCTTCTCTGCAGCAGGATTGAAGTGGAACAGGTTCCAATATCCTGCATCAACAGCCTTCTTCTCCTCAGCCATAGCTGTACCCATACCAGTTCTGATTCTGTGGTTGATACATGGAGCATAACCGATGATAAGTGAAGGTCCGTTGTAAGCTTCAGCCTCAGCAAGAACCTTAACAAGCTGGTTCATGTTAGCACCCATAGAAACCTGAGCAACATATACATAACCATAGCTCATTGCGATTGCTGCGAGATCCTTCTGCTTGATCTCCTTACCGCCGGCAGCGAACTGAGCAACAGCACCTGTAGGAGTAGCCTTAGATGACTGTCCGCCTGTATTAGAGTAAACCTCAGTGTTGAATACGAATACGTTAACATCCTCACCTGAAGCAAGAACGTGATCAAGTCCACCGAATCCGATATCGTATGACCATCCGTCACCACCGAAGATCCACTGTGACTTCTTAGCAAGGAAGTCCTTGTTGTCAAGAACAGCCTTAGCGTCAGCAGAACCATTCTTCTCAAGAGCAGCAACAAGAGGCTTTGTAGCTTCTGTGTTGAGTGCTGTTGAATCATATGTCTCGATCCACTTATCAGCAGCTGCCTTTACATCAGCATCGCTCTCAGCGATCTTGAGGATCTGATCCTTAAGGTTAGAACGAAGAGTCTTCTGTGCAAGATGCATACCAAATCCGAACTCTGCGTTATCCTCGAAGAGTGAGTTATCCCATGCAGGACCATGACCTTCCTTGTTAACTGTGTAAGGTGTAGAAGGTGAAGAGTTACCCCAAATTGAAGAACATCCTGTTGCGTTTGCAACATACATTCTATCACCAAAGAGCTGAGTAATAAGCTTAGCATATGGTGTCTCACCACAACCTGCACAAGCGCCTGAGAACTCAAGGAGTGGCTGTCTGAGCTGTGAGCCCTTAACAGATGCGATCTTGAACTTCTCGATGAGGTCTTCCTTATCAGGAAGCTCTACAGCATAGTCGAAGTACTTCTGCTCAGCCTTAAGAGAATCATCAAGTGTCTTCATCTCAAGAGCCTTGTTGCCCTTCATACCAGGACATACATTTGCACAAGAACCACATCCAAGGCAGTCCATATCAGATACAACGATTGAGAACTTGTATCCTGGAGCACCTGTCATATCCTTGCACTGCATTCCTTCTGGAGCTGCAGCAGCCTCGGCCTCTGTCATAGCGTTAAGACGGATAGCTGCGTGAGGACATACATATGAACAGAAACCACACTGGATACAGTTATCAGGATTCCATACAGGAACTGCAACTGAAACTCCACGCTTCTCGTATGCAGCTGCACCTGAAGGTGTAGAACCATCTGTATACTTAGCAACTACAGATACAGGGATTGAGTTACCTTCCTGAGCAGATACCTTGATCTGGATATCGTTAACGAAGTCGATAACTTCCTGACGTCCCTTTGTAGCCTTAGGATAATCAAGACCTTCATCAACACCATTTGACCAATCAGCAGGTACTTCAACTTCGTGGAAGTTCTTAGCACCAAGATCGATAGCGTTCCAGTTCTTCTGAACTACGTCATCACCCTTAAGACCATATGTCTTCTTAGCGGCAGCCTTCATGAGCTCGATAGCCTTGTCCTTAGGAATGATTCCTGTGAGGCAGAAGAATGCTGACTGAAGGATTGTGTTGATTCGTGTAGGACCCATGCCTGACTCGATACCACACTTTACACCGTCGATTGTAACAAGCTTGATCTTGTGATCAGCGATGTACTTCTTAACCTGTCCTGGAAGATGCTTTCCAAGTTCCTCATCTGACCATGGGCAGTTAAGGAGGAATGTACCACCATCAACAAGTTCCTGAACCATGTTGTACTTTCTTACGTAAGCTGCATTGTGGCAAGCTACGAAGTTAGCCTGATGGATAAGGTATGTTGACTTGATAGGGCTCTTACCAAATCTAAGGTGAGACATTGTAATACCGCCTGACTTCTTTGAATCATAGTCAAAGTAAGCCTGAACGTACATGTCTGTGTTATCACCAATGATCTTGATAGAGTTCTTGTTAGCACCTACAGTACCGTCGGCACCGAGACCCCAGAACTTACAGCAAACTGTTCCTTCAGGAGTTGTAACAAGATCCTTACCTGCATCAAGTGAAAGATGAGTAACATCATCGATAATACCGATTGTGAACTCTTTCTTCTCTGTGTTGTGGTAAACTGCAACGATCTGGTTAGGAGTTGTATCCTTAGAACCAAGACCATAACGTCCTGAGAAGATCTCGCAATCTGCGAACTGTGTTCCACGAACTGCAGCCATAACATCAAGTGCAAGAGGCTCGCCGATAGAACCTGGCTCCTTTGTACGGTCAAGAACTGTGATCTTCTTAACTGTAGAAGGAATTGTGTTGATGAATGCATCAACCTTGAATGGTCTGTAAAGTCTAACCTTAACAAGACCAACCTTCTCACCCTGAGCTGCAAGGTAATCGATTGTCTCTTCGATTGTGTCATTTACAGAACCCATAGCAACGATTACGTGCTCAGCATCAGCTGCACCGTAATAGTTGAAGAGCTTATAATCTGTACCGATCTTCTTGTTGATCTCGTTCATGTACTTCTCAACGATTGCAGGAAGGTCGTTATAAGCTGTATTACAAGACTCACGTGTCTGGAAGAATACATCCGGATTCTGTGCTGAACCCATCTGACAAGGATGGTTCGGGTTAAGAGCCTCGGATCTGAACTTCTGGATTGCTTCCTTAGGAAGGATATCCTCGAAGTCTTCGTTTGACCAGCAGTCAATCTTCTGAATTTCGTGTGATGTACGGAAACCATCGAAGAAGTTAATGAATGGAATTCTTCCCTCGATAGCTGCAAGATATGCTACAGGTGTGAGATCCATAACTTCCTGTACAGAAGACTCACAAAGCATAGCACAGCCTGTCTGACGACAAGCGTAAACGTCAGAGTGGTCGCCGAAAATGTTGAGTGCGTGAGAAGCTACGCAACGAGCTGATACGTTGAATACGCCCGGAAGTCTCTCACCTGCAACCTTGTAAAGGTTAGGGATCATAAGAAGAAGTCCCTGAGATGCTGTATAAGTTGATGTAAGAGCACCAGCTACGAGTGAGCCATGTACTGCACCAGCTGCACCAGCCTCTGATTCCATTTCTACCATCTTAACAGTGTTGCCAAAGATGTTCTTTCTACCCTGAGTTGCCCATTCATCGGTGTGCTCTGCCATCGGTGAAGAAGGGGTGATTGGGTAAATAGCAGCTGTATCAGTAAAGATATACGCTGCATGTGCAGCTGCTTCATTACCATCCATGGTCTTTTTAAATCTTGCCATTTTGTAATTCCTCCTACCTTATTTGGTTGTTTAAAAGCAATATTAAATCGGAATTATCCTATCAAAGAGCGACAAGTAACTCCGAAAATAATACACACTTCATGTTTGAAAGGATAAATTGATAAATTTCTGAGCCAGTCCTTTCATGCTTTCGCAATCTAAATTCTATCACACTTAACTGTTAAAGTAAACAAAAAGCACAGGCTAACGCTGTGCTTTTTTAGTAAAAAAACCGTACATTCCAAGTATACAGATTTAATGAAAATTTTTATTATTTACATCCCGCTGCATTCCGGGTGCTCTGCATGTGCAGCCGCCGAATCTGTGCCGTTTTCTATGATATCTTTAAGTGTTCTCCAACCCAAAAGCGCACATTTGACCCTTGCCGGCATATGAGAAATATCCTTTAATATACCGGCTTCATCGAGCTCGTCAATTTCTTCTTCGGTAGCTTCTCCATGTATCATTTTAAAAAATTTATTGATATATTCTACAGCCGTTTGTACATTTTCACCAATTACAAGATCGAGCATCATATCACATGACGCCTGAGAGATTGCACATCCTGATCCGCTGAAAGAGCCATCCTCAATAATACCGTCTTTAACCTTAAGCTGCAGAAAAATATCATCTCCACAGGTAGGGTTTACCCCTTCCAAAACTATTGTCGGGTCCTTTATAGGTTTTTTATGCGACGGCCTCAGATTATGCTCATTTAATATACTGCTTCCATAAATCCCGTTACTCTGCAAGGCCCATGTACCTCCTTATTTCTTTCAGCTTTTCCATAAAAAAGCGGACATCCTTTTCATTATTATAAAAATAAAGACTTGCCCTCGCTGTCGATGAAACCCCAAGGTGCTTCATCAGCGGTTCCGCGCAGTGATGCCCGGCACGTATACATATATGACTTTCATCAAGAATAGACGCTATGTCATGCGGATGGACATCATCTATTATAAAAGTGACTATCCCATTATGCTTAAGTGGATCATCTGAACCGCAGATATGCATATATGGATACTTCTCAGCCTCTTCAAATATTATTTTCGTAAGTCGGTCTTCTTTCTCCCTTATATAGTCGAATCCAACACTTTCAAGATATTTTATCGCCGCCGCCAGTCCATACGCTCCGGCCGCATTAACTGTACCTGCTTCAAATTTATGAGGAAGTTCTGCCCATTTTGCGCCATTAAGCGAAACCGACTCTATCATTTCGCCGCCTCTCATAAACGGCGGCATCTCTTCAAGCAATTCCTCTTTGCCATACAGAACACCGATTCCAAACGGTCCCATGAGCTTATGCCCTGAAAATGCGAAAAAGTCCGCTCCAAGCTCTTTCACATTCACTTTCATATGAGGTGTAGACTGAGCTCCGTCAACAACAACTTTTGCTCCCACCGCGTGAGCCCTGTCTGCAATTTTCCTTACCGGATTTATACAGCCGAGAACATTTGAAACATGGGTAATACATACGATTTTTGTATTTTTATTTATTTTTGTTTCTATTTCGTCGTCCGAAAAATTTCCATCTTTATCAGGTACAAGATAAACCAGCTTTGCACCTGTTTTTTCTGCCGCCATCTGCCACGGAAGCATATTGGAGTGATGTTCCATAACCGTTGTGACAACTTCATCCCCGGGCTTCAAAACGCTGAGTCCATAGCTATATGCCACCAGATTAAGCGACTCTGTCGCATTCCTTGTAAAAATGATCTCCTTTTCAGAGTCAGCTCCTATAAATTCTCTAACTGTCTTTCTGGCATCTTCATATGCCTCTGTTGCTTCGGCTGAAAGTTCATATAAGCCTCTTAGCGGATTGGCATTCATTTTTTCATAAAATGTCTTTTCTGCCTGAATTACCGCATCCGGGCGCTGTGCAGTTGCTGCAGTATCAAGATATACGTAATCCGCCTTCCTGAATACCGGAAAATCATTTCTAAAATCTTTTTCTGTCATCTTTCGCCAAAGGCCTCCTCAATATACTTCTGAATTCTTCCAACAGTCCCTTCGTCATTGATCAAACGCTGAACACTATTGAGCTTGGCCTTCGTCATAAGCACCTCTGCCGCTTTTTCCGAAATACCTCTGGATCTCATGTAGAAAAGCACATCTTCTGAAAGCCGTCCGATAGATGCTCCATGAGTTCCTTCAACATCATCCTCATCGCAAAGAATTATCGGAAGTGTGTTATTATGCACATTCTTACTCAAAAGCAGCGTATCCTCAAGTTCATGCCCGACTGCTCCTTTGGCACCATGTACCAGATCTATCGTTCCTCTGAAATTTTTTACTGCGTCATCATCGAGTGCTCCCTTGACATTAAGTTCACAGTTCGATTTTCTTCCCAGATGACGTATGTAATAATTCATGTCCAGCAACTGCCCTTTGCGCTGAAGATATCCAACATTTCCGTTATAGCTGCTCTTCCTCCCCCTAAGGTCAGCCTCAAGACCAACATAATTTCTTCCTCCGCCAAGTTCCAGCTGCGTTACATCGATAACTCCATCATCCTCAGCCTCAGCTCCGATTGCATCAAAGTGAAGATATTTATCACCCAGAAGATTTGTTTTTACTATATGGATAACAGCTCCGGCCTTTGCATAAAGCTTTGTCTGAATTCCAAAAAAACCGCTCTCATGCCTTCCTGCAGAATAATCCATTATCACCGTAAGCTCACTGCCCTCTTCTGCAATTATCTCCTGCCTTCGAAGCGTACCATCACCTTCACCGAGCGAGTATCTGAGTATCAGCGGTTTTTCTATAATTGCACCTGCGCGTGAACGAACTACGAGCGTTTCAACATTTCTCTCATCCATCATCTCATCAAGCGCCGGGCCCATCCCTGTCTTAACGTTAGCCAGAAGCTTCCCGTCACGTTCAACGGTCATACCGGCCGGAATATCCTCAACATTAAGATTTCCACGATTATTAAGTGCAACTTCTTCATCAATATTTACTGAATTTAACTTTAAGAAATTCCATGTCAATGTAGGAAGTTGATTGATCGTCATATTCATTTTCATCAGCCAATCGCTCCTTCCATTTCCAGATTGATCAAATTATTCATCTCAACCGCATACTCAAGCGGAAGTTCCTTTGCTACAGGATCCGCAAAACCGCTCACTATCATTGCCTTGGCCTCACTTTCCGAAATCCCGCGGCTCATGAGATAAAAAATAGCCTCATCACTGATTCTGCCTATCTTTGCTTCATGTCCTATATCACAGTCATCTGTTTTTATATCCATGGCAGGAACCGTATCAGAGCGTGAAATATCATCAAGCATCAAAGAAGCACACGACACAGATGCCTTCGCATTTTTAGCCTCCTTGTTAACCGTTACAGAGCTCCTGTAGGTGCTCACTCCCCCATCTTTTGAAATTGATTTCGTATCAATGACAGTCGATGTATTCTTGCCTATCTGTATTACCTTTGCACCTGTATCAAGGTTCTGCCCCTTTCCGGCAAATGTAATTCCATTAAACTGCATATGGGAATTATCGCCTTTAAGGATCGTTGTCGGATAGAGATAGCTTACATGCGAGCCAAATGAACCGGATACCCACTCCATAGAAGCTCCTTCTTCACAGATTGCTCTCTTTGTATTCAGGTTATACATATTTTTAGACCAGTTCTCTATGGTAGAGTATCGAAGTCTAGCATTTTTCCCGACATAAAGCTCAACACAGCCTGCATGAAGATTTGCAACATTATATTTCGGTGCCGAACAACCTTCTATAAAATGCAGATCCGCGCCTTCTTCTACTATTATCAATGTATGCTCAAACTGACCGGCTCCCGGTGCATTAAGTCTGAAATATGACTGAAGCGGAATCTCAACTTTTACTCCAGCCGGAACATATACAAACGAACCACCTGACCAGACTGCGCCATGCAGCGCTGCAAACTTGTGATCTGACGGAGGAACAAGTTTCATAAAGTGCGTCCGGACAAGATCTTCATGATCTCTCAATGCACTTTCCATATCGGTATAGACAACTCCCTGCTTCAGAACTTCATCTTTAACATTGTGATACACAAGTTCCGAATCATACTGGGCTCCCACTCCTGCAAGTGAGGTTCTTTCCGCTTCCGGAATACCAAGTCTGTCAAATGTATTCTTGATATCATCAGGTACATCTTCCCATTTTGCTTTCATATTTGTATTAGGTCTCACATACGTAACAATATCATTCATATTGAGCCCTGATATATCAGGTCCCCAATCCGGGACTTTCAGTTCATTATATATTTCCAGCGATCTAAGACGGAATTCTGTCATCCATTCAGGATCATGCTTCTCCTTCGATATCTGCTTTACAATATCTTCTGTAAGGCCTTCATCGACCTTATAAAATCCGTCCTCTTTATAACGAAAATCATATATACTTCGGTCTATATCTTTGACCTGCGATCTTTTTCCAGCCATTATTCACTCCTCATCTAAGTCTTACATAAATCTTTCAAAACCATGTTCGTTGATTTCATCCACAAGGGAACTGTCACCCGTTGTTATCAGCTTTCCTTTAACAAGAACATGTGTATAATCGACATGAAGTGATTCAAGAATTCTGGTTGAATGCGTGATGATAAGCAAAGCTCCATCCTGATTTTTCTGATACTCTTCAACACCTTTAGAAACAGTACGAACAGCATCAACATCCAGTCCCGAATCAGTCTCATCAAGTATAGCCAGACTTGGCTTCAACATAAGCATCTGAAGTATTTCAGCCTTCTTTTTCTCGCCGCCCGAAAATCCAACATTCAAATCCCTGTCCTTATATGAATCATCAAATGACAGTAGTTCCATATTCTTTTTTAACTCTTTTTTGAATTCAGAATACTTTATACTTTCACCGGTCTTCTGAACAATTGCGTTCCGTATAAAGCTTGAAAGTGAAATCCCCGGCACTTCCAAAGGATTTTGGAATGAAAGGAACATACCGGCTTTTGCACGCTTATCTGCAGAATCGTTACTTATTTCAAGGCCATTAAAGTAAATCTGACCTCCTGTTATCGAATAGCCCGGATTTCCCATAAGTGCATATCCAAGTGTGGATTTACCTGCACCATTAGGTCCCATGAGCACATGTGTTTCGCCTTTATTTATTTTCAGATCAATTCCATGAAGTATTTCTAAGTCCTCCACGGATACTGAAAGATTTCTAACATCTAGTAATGACATACGACACCTCCGTAGGGTATTTTATTTTTACAAATAAAAATAAGAATCTTTTTCAATTCATACCAAATTGCTATAGAATAAAATAGCACTTAATTCCTAGTAAGTCAATAGATTTTGAATTAATTAAGTAAAATCAAGGCTTTCGACACTTTTTTAAATAAAAAAACACCTGCTGCAAAATGCAGCAGGTGTTTGCTTTTAAATCTGATGTCTTACAACCTCATACTCATCATCATTTCGATAGTATGGGCACGCAAAATTCGCTCCTGTCAGGAACTTATACATTTCATCCTGATCAAGATCTACCTCACAATAGTAGGTTTCATCTTCGTCATCATAGACATAATTGACACAAGAATCACAGTTTGTCATTGATCATCCTCTGTTCTGATTTCTCAGCCGAAATCCTTACCAACTTCGATAACACGGATCATGTTAGTTCTTCCAGTTACGCCAAGAGGCATACCTGCTGTAAGAACGATCTTATCACCAGCCTTGATATATCCAGAGATCTCAGCCTGGCGAACAGCCGTATCGATAAGTTCATCAGCACTGTTTGTCTGCTTCTCAATAACAAGTGCGAATGTATCGAATAAAAGATTTGACTGACATGCAACCTTGTACTCTGGTGAACATGCAAGGATAGGGCATGTTGGCTTATATCTTGAAAGCTTCTCAGCTGTGAAGCCTGACATTGTTACTGTTATGATTGCTGCAGCATCGATATCCTGAGCGATTGTGCAAGCTGCGTGTGAGATTGCATCAGTTGTCTCTGAAAGATTAACATCTGCAAAACGCTTGATCATACGCTCCTTATAATCGATATCTCTCTCTGTACGCTCAGCGATTCTTGACATGATCTCAACAGCTTCAACAGGGTATGCACCGTTAGCAGTCTCACCTGAAAGCATGATCGCTGTTGTACCATCATAGATAGCGTTAGCTACGTCAGTGGTCTCAGCTCTTGTAGGTCTTGGATTGTGGATCATTGAATCAAGCATCTGTGTAGCTGTGATTACCTGCTTACCAGCCTTCTCAGCAAGCTTGATAATCTGCTTCTGTACTGAAGGAACTTCCTCAAGAGGAATCTCAACACCGAGGTCTCCACGAGCAACCATTACACCATCAGCAACCTTGAGGATCTCCTCAACATTTCTAACACCCTGCACACTTTCGATCTTAGCAATGATCTTCATGCTTGCGCCCTGTGACTCGATAAGCTTTCTAACTTCAACGATATCTTCAGCTGTTCTTGTGAATGAAGCAGCGATCATATCAAATCCAAGACGGCATCCGAAGATGATATCCTGTCTGTCCTTCTCGCTGATAAATGGCATTGAAAGATCTGTTCCCGGTACGTTAACGCCCTTTTTATCAGAAACAGGACCATCATTAAGAACTGTACATACGATATCTGTTGAACCTACTTTGTCAATATGAAGTTCGATAAGACCATCATCAATAAGAATTGTTCCGCCGGCTTTAACGTCATTTACAAGACCCTTGTAAGTAACTGAAGCTTTTGTCTCATCTCCAAGAATATCGTCTGTTGTAAGAGTGAACTCCTGTCCACGCTTAAGCTGAATCTTGTGATCCTTGAAATCACCAAGACGAATTTCTGGTCCCTTTGTATCAAGAAGTGTAGCGATTGGCTTGTTAAGCTCAACTCTGATCTTCTTAAGATTCAAAAACTTTGCCTTATGCTCTTCGTAATCACCATGCGAAAAGTTAAAACGTCCAACATTCATTCCTGCCTTAATGAGCTTACGAAGCATATCCTCGCTCTGGCTTGCTGGTCCTATGGTACATACGATTTTGGTCTTTCTCATTACTAATCCTTTCATTAAACAAACAAATCCGTTCTAAATCAAACCGAATCATTATAACACACTCATTCACTCATGTGAATATCTTTTAAATAAGCTTAATTTAATAATAAGCTTCATTTAACACTTTCAAAAAACGGTCGCCGTACTTCTCGTATTTATACTGGCCTACTCCGCTTATTTTAAGCATTTCTTCCTTTGTACGGGGCCTTTCGACAGCCATATATGCAAGTGTTCTGTCAGAAAAAATGATATATGGATGCAACCTGCTTTCCTTTGCGATCTGCGTTCTGAGTGCACGAAGATTTTCAAATATCCTCTTATCGCCTTCTTCAAGGCTCTCAGCCGCACTTTTCCTTCTTCCTGAAACATAGGTTTTCCTGATATTTCTGCTGCCGTATCCTCTTTCATACGGTTCATCAACATTTTCAGGCACATACAGCGGTTCCTCTACAGTTTCTGCTTCGTTAAGGCAGACAGAGCAGTTACCGCAATTCTTAGGACCTTTTTCTCCAAAATAGTTAAGAATATAACTTCTAAGGCAATACTTTGTGTGACAATAAAATGTCATCTTTTTAAGTCGTTCCTTATCTCGTTCGCGTATTACATTCTTTTCTTCATCTGTAAGGTCTTCATTATCATCACTGCTGTGTTCTATCAGGAAATTATTGAGCCCGACATCATTTTTTCCATAAAGCAGGATACATTCTGCCATGTCTCCATCACGTCCTGCTCTTCCGGCCTCCTGATAATAGCTTTCCATATCCTTTGGCATATTATAGTGGACAACGTATCTGACATCAGATTTATCAATTCCCATTCCAAAGGCATTTGTCGCAACCATTATCTGCTTATTTCCCGATATGAAATCTTCCTGATTTGCATGTCTTACTTTTTCATCAAGTCCGGCATGATACCTTGTTACCGAAAATCCATCCTGTTCAAGCCTGTCTGCCACCTGATTTACATTCTTTCTCGTCAGACAATAGACTATTCCGGATGCTCCCGGCATCGCCTCTTCTTTATCCTGCAGATAAAACTTAAGAGCCGCATATTTATCTCTGGGCTTTTTCACCGCAAAATACAGATTATCTCTGTCAAAGCCTGTAGTTACCGATACCGGAGAATCCAACTCAAGCAATTTGACTATATCCTCCTTTACTGCAGCAGTTGCAGTAGCGGTATAAGCTCCGACCACAGGTCTTTTCTTAAATTTTCTGACAAAATCTGCAATTTTCAGATAACTTGGTCTGAAATCCTGTCCCCACTGCGATACGCAGTGTGCCTCATCTACAGCAACAAACGATATCTTGACACCCGGATCAAGGGCAAAGTCAAGAAATCTTTCCGTATCAAGCCTCTCCGGTGCCACATAGATAAGCTTATATAATCCGGTCTTTGCTATTCCAAGTGCTTTTGTATACTGACCAGGAGTAAGTGAGCTATTAAAATATGCTGCATGTACGCCTGCTGCATTAAGAGCACTGACCTGATCTCTCATCAGCGATATCAGCGGTGAGATCACCAGCGTAATGCCATCTGACATAAGTGCCGGAACCTGAAAGCAGATAGACTTTCCGGCGCCTGTCGGCATGACAGCCAGTACATCTTTGCCCTCATTTACCGCGTTTACAAGCTGTTCCTGACCATTTCTAAAACTATCATAACCAAAAATTTGTTTTAATACGCTCTTAGCACTCAATTGGCAACCAACCCTTTAAATACATCACCACGCTCCTCAAAGTTCTTAAAATAACCATAAGAAGCCGCTGCAGGAGAAAGTACACATGCGCCTCCTTTAGGAGTTATCTTTTTTGCAAGTGCTACTGCCTCAGCAAGATCGGGTTTGTAATACAGGTTTGGACACATCTTTGTCTCATCATATATACGTCTTCCGGCATCGTAAGAGCATATAAAATTGATCTCCGGATGTTTAGGGATAAATCTCGTCAGTACGTTATAATCTATATGTCGGTCCATTCCTCCAAGAAGAATAGTCTTTACATCAGGTATACTTTCGCATGCACTGATGGCAGCTTCGGGAATTGTCGAAATTGAATCATCATAATAGCGAATGCCATTATATTCTCCGGCGAACTCGAGTCTGTGAGGAAGTCCGTTAAAGCTCTTCAATGCTTCTCTGACTTCAGCTTCATCGCATCCAAACTCATCGCATGCGATTCTCTTCACAAATTCTGCATTATACTGGTTGTGTTCACCCGGTATTCCAAGCTCAAATTTTCCGACATCATTAAATGATATTACTTTTTTAAGCGAATTTACAGTATAATTTGGAACTTCTTCGCCAACATAAAAAACATCCTCTGTTTTCTGATTCCTTGTAATGCCCTTTTTTGCCTGAAAGTAGCGCTCTTCTGTCTTATATCTGTCGAGATGATCTTCATAAAGATTTAAGAAAACAGCAACATGCGGAGAAACCGTCAAACGGTCACACTGATGACATGAAAGTTCAAACACTGCAACTTCTTCCGGATTTTCGAGCATCTCCTCATAGTAATCAAGGCACGGAACTGAAATATTTCCAACAAGACATGCCTTACCCTTGAGGCATTTCTTAAGCGCAGTATAAAGAAGAGAGCTCGTTGTGCTCTTTCCCTTTGTACCTGTTATTCCAACTGTCCTGTCCCTGAAAGCCTCAAGAAATACCTGGGTTTCAGAAGTGAACTTAGGATTTTCTTCTTCAAAAGGGATACCCGGGCTGACAAATATATAATCATACTCGTCGGCTTTTACTTCCTCACGCTTTCCTTCAAAAATGTCATAACTTGAGTCCGGGCAGAATTTCTTTAAAAAACGCTCAGTAGCTCTACCCTCTCTTCCATATCCCCAAATTAAAATTTTCTTTCCGTTCAGGTATTCATGCTCACGATACATCTTTTAAGCGCCTCTCTTAATTTATTCTGATATTCTTCAGGTACATAGTTCATTGATTCCCAACGGTTCAGGAATAATGCAACAGATGACATATCTCCTGAAAGCTGTGACTTATATCTCTCAGTAAGAAGACTCTTTCTTCCCTTTTCAACGAAATTATCAAGAGCCGAAACCACCTCACTGCGTGTTCCGACACACTCAAACGGTTTATTTTCATCTATTCCGGAAAGCTCCCTGAAATCCTTATCAAGAGATTCTTTTTCAAGCAGATTTTCACCAAATATGTCTACAAGTTCTTCATCCTTAAGAAACGGAGAGAGAATTATATAAACAAACAGGCATTTAGGACAGTCACAGCACCATATTCCTTTTTTGCTTCCAACATTGCAGCTTCTGAATACACTGTGATATTTCTTATACTGCGAGAAAAGTGCCGCGATCTGTATTTCCGCGAGTGGTCTGAGAAAGCTGAAATACATGATATCACTTGATACAAGTGAATGAACATAATTGTCAAAATCCTTTTCAAACTCATAGCTCTTTGAATACTGATGGTTTACGAATGAACCTTTGACTGTAGACTCATTTGCACTTGTTTCATTCGAAAGAGCAATATACTTCTTACCATTGAGAAATGCAGTAATATACGACGAAAATGCCACTATGGCAGAGAACGGTGTATGACCATTAAGGAATCCCTGTTTATTCAGATCGAGCATATTCTGGTCAAGTGTTCTCTTCGCACAAAGATCTGTCTTTCCGCCATTAAATACCTCGATCACATTCAATGTCGAACTATTATTGTTTATATGGTATGTCGAAACATCCTCATCCTTGAGCACTTCAAGAGAAACTACAGAATCTTTTCCACCGCCGACAGGAATCAAAAAGCCCTTATATTCAGTATTGTCCTCTATTTTCTGAAAACTTTCACCCTCGCTTACGATTTCCACAAGCTCATCCTCAGAAACCTCGATCCCATTTCTGTACATGAACTCACCTAGCCCGTTATAATAAAGCTTTCTCCACCATTCTGCTGCAGAATCACTTAAATATCCGCACTTAACGATTGCCTTAGGCGCACATGTTATCTTGTAATAGCTTATCGTTTCTGTCATTCCAAGATTAAATACAAGTACATCAAGAACATCAGCGATATTCTTTTTATCCAGATCAGCCCTTCCTACAGGAAACTCCCATGTAGGATGAAACTCGCTGAGGCCGGGAATAGCAAAGTCAAAGACCACTTTACATACGCCATCTTCAAGCTTCCAATGATAATCTCTGTACTCAAATGTTTTATAACTCTCTCTAAACTCGTCGAATTTACTCACAGTATAGCCTTTCTATATTGCTTATAATGCAAAATTAAACCCCGAAGCGCCATAACACTGGTGCTCCGAGGTAATCTTATTTTTTTAACACCTCCCGACAGGAATGTGTTCGCGGGATAAGTAGTTTTGAGTCCGGACACTTCCTATACCGTGCCATTGCTGACACAATACTCCTCCCCAGAATCAGAAGGCGATTTTATTGTACTACAGTTTATTCTAAAAATCTATATATCGAAATTTACAGTTTCCTTTAATGGCGATAAAAAAAGGATATCCGATTGGATATCCTCTTTAAGTAGCGAAGGGGAGATTCGAACTCTCGACACCACGGGTATGAACCGTGTGCTCTAGCCAACTGAGCTACTTCGCCATATTTAGTTAAATGGGACCTACAGGGCTCGAACCTGTGACCCTCTGCTTGTAAGGCAGATGCTCTCCCAGCTGAGCTAAGATCCCATAATAGCGAAGGGGAGATTCGAACTCTCGACACCACGGGTATGAACCGTGTGCTCTAGCCAACTGAGCTACTTCGCCATATTTAATTGATGGGACCTACAGGGCTCGAACCTGTGACCCTCTGCTTGTAAGGCAGATGCTCTCCCAGCTGAGCTAAGATCCCATATCTTTAATGTCTTATCGCTCTGGGTTTCTTTCGTGCGACGCAACGGTGATAATATACCACTTATATAACATATGTGTCAATACTTTTGATGAATTTTATTAAAAAAAATTTATATTTTCACTATCGTCTTTCTGAAATCCTGCTAAATACACCATATATACGCTCCCAATCTTCCACAAAAAAGCGGGAACCCTGTATGGATTCCCGCTTTCTTTACGTCTGGACACAATTAATTTATTCGGGATAATTCCCGGCTACGATAATCTTAATAAAAATTAAGCGTTAACAATCTTGCCGAAGTCAGCCTTAAGTGAAGCACCACCGATAAGACCGCCATCGATATCAGGCTTGCTGAGAAGCTCAGCAGCGTTACCTGCGTTCATAGATCCGCCGTACTGGATACGAACAGCCTCAGCTGTATCTGTATCATACATAGCAGCGATGTGATCACGGATGAGCTTACATACTTCCTGAGCCTGATCAGCTGTAGCTGTCTTACCTGTTCCGATAGCCCAAATTGGCTCGTAAGCGATAACAAGTTCCTTAACCTGATCAGCTGTTACATCTGTAAGAGCCCAAGAGATCTGTCTCTTGATCCACTCAGCATATGTTCCTGCCTCACGAAGAGCAAGTGACTCACCACAGCAAAGAATAGGTGTAAGGCCGGCAGCAAATGCCTTCTTAACCTTCTGATTGATGAGGATATCATTCTCACCGAAGATATCTCTTCTCTCAGAGTGACCGATGATGATGTACTTAACGCCAGCATCCTTAAGCATAGGAGCTGAGATCTCACCTGTGAAAGCACCCTTGTCCTCGATGTAGAAGTTCTCAGCACCAAGGTTTACGTTTGTTCCCTTGATTGCCTCTGCTACAGGAACGATATCGATTGCAGGTACGCAGTATACTACGTCAACTGCATCGTTCTTTACAAGGTCCTTAAGTGTTGCGCAAAGCTCAACTGCCTGGCTTGGAGTCATGTTCATCTTCCAGTTACCAGCAATAATTCTTCTTCTTGCCATTTTAATATTTCCTTTCACTAATCACAAAACATTAGGATAAAAGCCACAGATCTGAATCTGCATAAGCAGACTCAGATTATGGTCTTCTCACCTCATTTATTACATATCATCTGCAGCGTAAACGCCTGGAAGCTCCTTACCCTCAAGGAACTCAAGTGATGCACCGCCACCTGTTGAGATGTGGCTCATCTTATCACCAAAACCAAGGTTGTTTACAGCAGCTGCTGAATCACCACCACCGATGATTGTTGTAGCATCTGTCTCAGCAAGAGCCTTAGCAACAGCGATTGTACCATCAGCAAGAACAGGGTTCTCCGAAACGCCCATAGGTCCGTTCCAAACAACTGTCTTAGCGCTTCTTACAGCCTCTGCAAATACGTCTCTTGTCTTAGGTCCGATATCAAGACCTTCCTTGCCGTCAGGGATAGCATTTGAAGCGCAAACCTCAACCTTAAGGTTAGGATCGTCGATAGGATTCGGGAATCCATCAGCTACAACTGTATCCTCAGGAAGAAGAAGCTTCTTACCAAGCTTCTCAGCCTTAGCGATCATTTCCTTACAGTAGTCAAGCTTTGTATCGTCAACAAGTGAGTTACCGATCTTTCCGCCCTGAGCCTTAACAAATGTGTAAGCCATACCACCACCGATGATAAGAGTATCACACTTTGAAAGGAGGTTATCGATAACTGCAAGCTTATCAGCAACCTTAGCGCCACCAAGGATAGCTACGAAAGGACGAACAGGGTTCTCAACAGCGTTGCCAAGGAACTTGATCTCCTTCTGCATAAGGTAACCTACTGCACAGTTTCCGCCCTTTTCACGAACATACTTTGTAACTACAGCTACAGAAGCGTGTGCTCTGTGAGCAGAACCAAAAGCATCACAAACATAGTCATCGCAGAGATCTGCAAGCTCTTTTGCGAAAGCTTCACCGGCATCCTGAGGCTTTGTCTCTTCTTTACCTCTGAAACGAGTATTCTGAAGAAGAACAACATCTCCTGCCTTCATATCAGCTACAGCCTTAGTTGCAGCTTCGCCTGTTACATTGTAGTCAGCAACGAAGTTAACTTCCTTGCCGAGCTTCTCTGAAAGTGCCTTTGCAACTGGTGCAAGAGACTCACCTTCGTTAGGGCCGTTCTTTACCTTACCAAGGTGTGAGCAAAGGATAACCTTAGCGCCATCCTTAACAAGCTTCTCGATTGTAGGAAGTGCAGCCTTGATACGTGTCTCATCAGTGATCTTACCGTCCTTAAGAGGTACATTAAAGTCACATCTTACAAGGACTCTTCTTCCTGCTGCGTTGAAATCATCAACAGTCTTTTTATTTAATGCCATGATAGGCCTCCTTTTAACTAAACAAGGTCCGGGGCCCTTTGTAGGCTCCGGACCTCGTCTTTTTCTGTTCTATTCGAACATTACGGTCGTGCTGTTACGTTTATAAACGTTCTTACACTTTCCTTCTTCAGGACTGGTAATTAGCCAAGCTCTGCGAAGTACTTGATTGTACGAACCATCTGAGATGTGTAAGAGTTCTCGTTATCGTACCATGAAACAACCTCAACCTGAGTCTTGCCATCAGCAAGTGGGCTAACCATTGTCTGTGTAGCATCGAAGAGAGAACCAAATCTCATACCAACGATATCGCTAGAAACGATCTGCTCTTCGTTGTATCCGAATGACTCTGTAGCTGCTGCCTTCATAGCTGCGTTAACCTCTTCCTTTGTTACAGTCTTATCAACAACTGCGAAAAGAAGTGTTGTAGAACCTGTAGGGGTAGGTACACGCTGAGCAGCGCCGATGAGCTTTCCGTTAAGCTCAGGGATAACAAGACCGATAGCCTTAGCAGCACCTGTGCTGTTAGGAACGATGTTGCAAGCACCTGCTCTAGATCTTCTGAGGTCACCCTTTCTCTGAGGACCATCGAGGATCATCTGATCACCTGTGTAAGCGTGGATTGTGCACATGATACCTGACTCGATTGGAGCAAGGTCGTTAAGTGCCTTAGCCATAGGTGCAAGGCAGTTTGTTGTGCATGATGCAGCAGAGATGATCTTATCATCAGCTGTAAGTGTCTGGTGGTTTACATTGTAAACGATAGTCTTAAGATCGTTTCCTGCAGGAGCAGAAATAACAACCTTCTTAGCACCAGCGTTGATGTGTGCCTGAGCCTTGTCCTTAGATGTATAGAATCCAGAACACTCAAGAACAACGTCTACACCGATCTCGCCCCATGGGCAGTTATTTGCATCAGGCTCTTTGTAGATCTTGATGGTCTTGCCCTTAACTGTGATTGTACCAGCCTCATCATCAGCTGTTACTTCGTTCTCGTGACCGATTTCAACATAACGGCCCTGTGATGAATCGTACTTAAGAAGGTGTGCAAGCATGTGAGGTGTTGTAAGATCGTTGATTGCTACAACTTCATAACCCTCTGCCTGGAACATCTGACGGAATGCAAGACGGCCGATACGACCAAAACCATTAATTGCTACTCTTACTGCCATTTGAAAATCCTCCTGAAATTGAAAAATATGAATTGAATTGGTAAACTGTATTTAGTAACCATTTTTAGACTGCTAACGACGGAAGGAGTAATTCCGCACGCTCAGTCAGCGTATCTATTGTAACTTGTCAGCATTTAAAATTCAAGACTTTTGATAAAAATTTAACACCTGAGAGGATTTCTTTTAATGATAACAGCCGATTTTCACATGCATTCAACGTT